>CAZEZQ010000001.1:0-18385 GCA_964516245.1 uncultured bacterium
TTTTACGAAGGGGCGGCGATAGCCATACCAGAAAGTGCGGATCAGGCAGTCCCATCCACGGGTTTTGTAATGATGCCAGGCTTGGGCATTGATATTTCGTTTTAATTTCCATCCGTTTGACCGGATTTTGTGGTTGTATTCAGAGTCGAAACTGGAAGCGCCGAGATGAACTTTGCATTCACCCAATTGATCAAAAATTTCTTTTCGATAGATGGCATTGGCGCTAGTGATGTGTTTGACTTCTTTTCTATCACAAATCATCTTAAACGCAATTTCGTATCCCAGTATTTTGGCCAACCATGGGTCATGATCAGCGGGCAGTAGCAGACCTCCAGCACCAGCGCAGCGTTCATCCTGAAATTCTTCTGACAATAAAGTTAACCAATTAACGCCAAGTTTGACATCGCTTTCGACCCACACTACATACTTTCCTTGGGCTTTTGCGATTCCGGCATTCATGGCGGCCGCTTCTCCCCCATGATTTTGTTTCAGAATCAAAAAATAATCTTTAGATATTTTGTAATTTTCTTTCCATTGCTCTACTTTCTTCAATGTTTGATCCGTCGAACCATCGTCCACTACAATGATTTGATAAGAGTTTAGGGATTGTTGCTGCAAAATACTATCGAGTGTTTCTTCAATGGTGGCCTCAGAATTATAGGCGGGGATTAGAAACGTGTATTCAATAGTTTGATTTTGCATGAACAAATTAGGAAATTTTTACCCATGGACCCAGATGAACACTTAACCATTCGATAACAAATGGAAAGTCATAAAACAAGCGAAATACTGTTGTAGCAAGCATCACTGCAATAAAAAATGATTTCCACTGCCATAACAATTCATCTCGTTTGTAAAGCAAAATACCTGCGCTAGCCATTATGCATCCTTCGAGAAGAAGCAGTTTTGGCTTAAAGACATTGGTCACTGTTTCGGTGAAATGAAAACCTTTGAATTGAATGGTTCCCGTGGCATCTTGAATGACCCGAAAACCATCCATGGTTTCTTGAAGCCCTCTTACAGAAGCCATTGTTACATTAGGAGCTTCAGGCCATTGATACGAAACAAATGGGTAAAACCATGGGATAAACCCAATATCCCCAATAAGATGCAGCAAATGGCCCACCATCCACGAAAGTCCCCATTTCATTCCTTTTAGATACCAAACCAGAGCTGTAAAAACAGCTACAGCCAAAAGGGTGTGCATCCAGCATCGTCCGTAAGGTGCGATGTCCAAGATATCTTTTAAGACTTTGTCGATTACATCGACTGAAAAAGTCGCAATAATGGATGGAAGAATGGGGAAACGAGTGATATAACTTCCCGCCAGACTCATTCCCAAATGACCAGGGATTGGATACATTCTCTTTATTTTTATTCTATACTTGTTAAATTGTGTAATATACTATAGTGTTTGGTAGAATCATATAAGAACATAATAGAGGATTCAATGGAACGAACGACCATGGTCTTCATGACTCCCCCTGTGAGTCTTGAAGAGCGTTACGGTCCCCTTGCCCAGTCCGGCAATTGCACACCTTGCCTGGCGTTATTGATTCTTGCCGCTTTGGCCCGAAAAAACGGGTATTCTGTGGCAGTAATCGATGCGGCGGCAGAAGGGCTTTCTATGGATCAAGCCTTTCAACGATTGCGGCAATACAATCCAAAATCGGTTGGATTTTCAACGACAACGCTGACCACATTGCCAGCCAATCGTTTCGCCCAGTTGGTCAAATCTGAGTGGCCCGATGCCATTGTGGCTTTGGGGGGACCTCATGCTACCGCTTTTCCGGAAGGAACACTGAAAAAATGTTCCAATTTTGATATTGCAGCGATTCATGAAGGTGAAAACACCATACTGCAACTATTGGAAATGGTTGAAAATGGCGACCGCCAGTTTGATAGTGTGAATGGCGTATCTTACCGAGATTCTGATAGTTCTATAAAACGAACAACTCCGGGGCCGATGTTCAAAGATATGGATTCACTGCCGTTTCCCGCCTGGGATTTGTTGCCGGAGTTTCCAAATCGTTACAATCCCGGTTATTTCAAAGTCAAAAAGATGCCTTCGACCTCTTTTGTGAGTTCCCGCGGGTGTCCATTTGAATGCAGTTTTTGTGATACGAGTGTGTTCGGGCAGAAAATCCGTTCTCATTCCGCTGAATATATGGCCGACCTTTTTGAATTTCTCAACAAAGAATTTGGCATATGGGATGTGACCTTTGAAGACGATACTTTTATGGTATATCGCAAAAATGTCGAGCGTTTTTGCGAACTGCTATTGCAGAGAAACCTGAAAATGAGCTGGGCTTGCAACAGCCGGGTGAATTTGGCCAAGCCTGACTTGTTATCGCTGATGAAGCGGGCTGGATGTTGGCACATCAGTTATGGCATCGAGAGCGGGTCTCAAGAGATTCTCGATCATGAATCGAAAAAAGTTACTTTGGATCAAATCGAAGAAGGGATTCAAAATACGGCAAAATCGGGGATTAACGCCAAGGGATTTTTTATCGTGGGGCATCCCCGAGAAACCCAAGAGACTCTTACTTCTACCCACCGATTAACTCAAAAGCTGCCATTTGCAGATATCAGCGTCACCTGTATGACTCCGTTTCCGGGTTCACCGCTTTCAAAGTACGCGCACAAGTTTGGCACCTTTGAAAACGATTGGACACAGATGAATTTACTCAATCCAGTTTTTGTTCCGCATGGCCTTACTGAAGATGAACTCATTCACTGGCAGCGGAAGATTTTGCGCGATTTCTACTTCAAACCCTCAACCTTGTTTTCCTATTCAAAACGTGTAATTTGCAATCCCAGCCCACGCTATCTAAAAGGGGTGGCCACTTCTGCTTTCGCGCTTACGCGAACGGTGTTTTCCAAAAACACCAATACCAAGAAGAATCTTTCCGTCGAAGGCACCACTGGAGTTTGTTCATGACCAACGACAGCCGGCCAGTTGTATTTGTCGAGCCTCCCGTTCAAGACAAACGCCACATACCAGAGCGTTTTGCGGGATGCAGTTATATGCTGTATCCGCTGCCGGATTTGGCGAATTTTTACATGCTTTCTTATTTTAAAGAGCACGGGCTTGAAAGCGATGTCGTTAATGCAGTAATTGACAATATGAATGAAGACACTTTTTTCGATGCCATAGAAAAACTCAATCCACGGGCTTTGATTTTGCACTCTGTAGTATTGGCCAAGCCAATCGATTTCAGATACATTCCCGCTTTGGCGAAACGGTTTTCGGTACCCCTTCTCATTCATGGCCCAGAGCCAACCCGGGTTCCGGCTGAATATGTTGAAGCGGGCAGCGAACACGCTGACCAGGTGTTTGTGTTTCGCGGCGAACCTGAAAAAAATATGGTGCAATTTCTTCTGCATAACCAAAAAATTGGGGTGACATGCCTTGAAGGCCAAGAGATAAAGCATCATTCACACCAGCATGACTTTCTCTCAATTGATGATTTGCCTTTTGATTTTCATTTTCACCCAACAGTGAAACGGCTCTCACGATCATTTTTGAATGCAAAATTTCCCAAGCAGCCCGTGGCCACCATGTTGGCATCACGGGGATGCCCCTTCCCTTGCTCGTATTGCGTGCCTAACTCGGTCAGTTTTTCGCGCGAGATGGAATACCGGGATTCGCAAAACGGCAAAAAGCCACGCGCCGTATACGCCAGCCCCAGCCGGGTGATCGAAGAATTCCAAACCATAAAAAAAGCCGGGTATCCATCAGTGATGGTGATGGACGACCAGTTTTTGGCCTCGAAACCTAGAACCTTGGAAATCTGCAAGGGGATTGAAGATTTGGATTTGGATTGGGGATGCTTGTCGCGTCCTGATTTTCTGAATGATGAAGAAGTGGTAGAAGCATTGGCGCGAGCCGGCTGCATGAGCATTGATATTGGTATTGAAACCTTATCCCAACGATTGTTGGATTTGATCGATAAGCGGCTCGATTTAAACACCTTTTACGAAGCCATCCCAATATTGCAGCGGCACAAGATTGAACCCAAAATTAATATCATGTTTGGTTCTTCGGCAGAAGAAACTGAAGAGGATATTTACCATACCATCGAAGAACTCAAGCGCTTGAAAGTTCATCATGTGATGTTCGCGGTGGCCACACCATTCAAGGGGACTCCGTTTTACAATCAAGCCAAAGAGAGTGGAATCCTGATCAATGACAAAGATGATATCAATCCTCTTGGGAAGAGTATGATATCTTATCCCCATTTGGATCATAATAGATTACAAGAACTCTGCCAGTATGCGTATCGCAGTTTTTACCTGCGCCCATCTCAGCTTTGGCATCGAATCAAGTCATACCGTTCCATTTCAAGTGTTACCAACGATATCAGGGTGTTTGCCAACTTGTTTTTACGAGACCAGGCAAGCCGATTGGCTCAATAGATAACAATGAGAACCGCTTTCGAAAATACGGCGAAATTTTTCCGCCTTTTAACCCATACCCGTTCAAGTTACCCCAGAGAAATTCAAATTGAGGTTACCAATGCCTGCAATCTGAAATGCGCCATGTGCCCTCATACATTGGGCACCGTGCCGCAGAGAGATTTTCCATACGAATTGTTTCAACAGATGCTTCAAGAGAATCCCTCACCCAGCCGTTTGGTTTTAACCGGTTGGGGCGAACCGCTGATGCATCCTCACATTTTTGATATGATTGCCTTTGCCAATAATGTATGGCATTCATGCCAAGTTCGATTTACCACCAATGGAATCTTGCTCAACCAAGAGAATCAAAAGCGAATATTTGAGTTGAATTTATCCGCTATAACCGTCTCAGTCGATTGCTGGCCGGGAAGTGGAACCTGGTCGAGCCGGTGGGAAGATATCATGCACCCCCCTTCACCAAAAACCCATAGAAACATTCAGGAGTATCTGAACAATCACGAATTGACAGCCAAAACGCCTTTGATATTGCAGAGCATTGTGGTTGAAGAAAATGTGGATGATCTTCGCAATTATATTCAGTTTCTCAGCCAATATAAGAATAGTTCCATCAATCTGGTGCGTTTGCAGCAGTTCCCTGGCACATCGTTTGAACGGATGAACTGGGAAACCGAGCAATCCATATTGTCTGATTTGGTAGAGATGGGTGCTAAATTAGGGGTAAATGTACGAACGTTGAATCAACAATCACACCCCATCCGCTGGGCCACTCATTTTGATAAAGTTTGCATGAAAACAGACGACAGTATGTACATCAATGTGGATGGAACATGCACACCCTGTTGCAATTTAAGAAGCTACGCAATCGGTTCGCTCACAAACGGCCAATCATCCCTCCAAAGCATTTGGAACTCAGACCGGGAGAAAGAATTTTTTCACGATCAAGACCCGGTTTGCGGCAAATGTGATGCCCTTTTCCACAAATACCACGATTAATACAATTCATTAAGGTGATTCGGCAAAAAGTAAAATTCAGCATTCTGTGAGACCACATTTTGGAGCGCAGGCGTCTCGCCTGCATCTACATATAAAGTAGGTGAGATGCCTGCATCTACATATAAAGCAGGCGAGACGCCTGCGCTCCCAAAATAGACTTTTTGACAGATGGTCAATTATAAAAAGCGAAGTTTTTCTCTGAAACCCAATTCTGGTGAGATAACGCATAAAGCAGCATGGCAGCGAAGCGAACCTATATATTTTCCACATTAGCCATATTGTATTTCATTGGCTGCGCCTATGGGGCGAATGCTGTTAGCCAAAGTATAGCCGACTATATTGGGCAAAATGGCTGGGATCAATTTAATTTTTACGCCATGATTATTGGCATTCTTTTGATCGTGCCATTCTCGATTCTTTTTGGATTGCGGTTTTGGTTGAAACGGCCCACTTATAAAGAAGTTCTTTGGGGGCTGCTTGGGTTGGGGTTTTCTTATTATATATTGTATGATTTTGTGCTCCTCACCACAGAATACGTTCATATCCCTCAATTTATGATTCTGACAGTATTGCTCTACATGGCTTTTCCAAAAGATCATCTTATTGTCTTCATAATCGTATCGGCTGGATGTATTGTGGATGAGTGGATTCAATCCTGGATGCCCAACCGGGTTCTTGACATCAATGATATCTTCTTAAATTTCATCGGCTTTTATGTTGGATTGTTATTGTGGTGGTGTATATCCATTTTTTTCAAAGAAAGAGAACCTATCGAGCCCCAGGAAGCAATGTAAGTTTTGGAAACGGGCTTGGTTTGTATTTTTTTGGGGGGTGATCAGATATTTCAAAAAGATATGCGCACCACCATTGGGTTTCGGTCGCTCCAGATGCCACTTCACGCGCCACCAACAAACGCGGTTGTATCCCTTCGATATCCTTTTTGTGATGGGGAAATGAATTCCACTCTACATCGACAACTTTGCCGATATATTGATTTTCACGGCCGAGGGTGCGTAAGGCATAGCTCTTTGAATACGCGTGTTTTCCGATACTATTTTGGAGATTTTGATAGGAAAACCATTGTTCTATGAGAACAGAGAGCAATAGAAACCCGAATACAGCTGAAACGATTGTTATTGTACGATTGAAGGATAATTTGCCTTTTTGTTGAAACAGCAAGAAGTTCACGGTATCTCCAAACTATGTGTTTAACCGCTGTATGGATTGAGCAGGTGTATGAATTGAAAAGTTATATGATTGCTGTGTTGTTTAGTTTATTCGCTATTTCAGCTTGGGTTCAAGATGCCCCAAAAACTGTATCGTACAATGGCCTTTTACAAAAGCCACTCGCGAAATTGAACTTGCATCCTTCTGATGTATTCATTGATCCAGACCGTATTGAATTTAGTTCATCGGTGCAATTAAGCCCTTTGCACAAACTATTCATCAAAGAACCGTTGGAAGCCCATCATTACAATCAAATATTATCCCATTATCTTGCCGATTATCCTCCCACCTTTTTTGCCGGATTTTTCGTCAACCTTAGCATTCTCTGCAATACCAGAATTGATTTTGATTACTCCCGCAAATGGGATACAACAATACCCTCAAAAGAGAATTTTGTAGAGACATTTTTCAAGACTGAAAGATTGTTAAAGGATAAAGTCACAAAATCACAACAAACAAAATGGCAGCAAAATTATTCTGAAATGACCGATACAGAACGGATTATTGTTTATGAACTCATGAAGGCCATTTCCCGAGCTTGGCCCTGGCTGGAGGTGGCACGAAAGAGCATACCACAGAATGTGGATTTAACCTCTATTGAGAAATATTACAACGCAGATGATATTTCTCCTTCTAACTTGAAACGATTGGAACAGTTTCATAAGAACTACGACCAACGCGCATTGTATTTGGCTTCTGCAGAGATGGCGCATTTTTTAACTTTGTTGCTATCCAAGATGGATGAAAAATCTCTTGAAATTAGCGAAACGATCCAGCTCTCATCCTCTTTTGGCCCGATTGTTATATCGGGTGCGAGCACCGAGAATGAATATGATTTTCATTCTCCCCCCTTATTTCTTCTTGATTTGCATGGTGATGATACATACAAAGGGAATTATTCCATTGCCAATGCGACAGTACCTTTCTCGATCACAGTCGATATGAACGGATCGGACCAATATTCAAGTGAACAACCATTAAATGGAGCGGGATCATCCAGTTTTGGGGTTTCATCTCTTTTGGATCTAGGGGAAGGTGATGATACATACACGGGGAAATCTCAGTGTTTTGGGTATTCATTCGCCGGCGCTTCACTTGTTTATGATGCATCAGGAACCAGTAATTATACGATTGACTCTCATGGGCTTGGCGCAAGCGATTGGGGGATATCGATGCTGATCGACTCAGAGGGCTCAGATACCTATCGCTCGTACTATAAGAGCCAAGGTTCTGGTTCTATGAATGGGTTAGGATTGTTATTGGACCTGGAGGGGAACGATGAATACATTGCCGAAGCCACTCCGGTTAAATTTCCTTCCCCTCAACTGCCTGAGCAAAATTTTAGCGCCAGCCAAGGGTTTGGCAGTGGCAGATTTGGTCCCTTCAAAGAAGGGTATTCATTTCAAGGGGGGATGGGGATATTGGTTGATCGCAGAGGGAATGATGTATACAAAGCGAGCGTGTTTGCGCAGGGGGCGGGATATGGGTTTGGCATCGGTTTTTTCTCCGATTTGGATGGACATGACCAGTATCATAATTCATGGTACGCCCTGGGGTCGGCGGCGCATCAAGCCTGCGGCCTGGCGTACGACGCAACCGGAAATGATACGGTAAACACATCCCACTATATGGCGGGAGGGGCTGCGACAGATTTATCTTTGGGTTTGTTTGTTGATTCTTCTGGAGACGACCAATATGAAGCCCTCAATGCCTCATTCGGCTACAGCCTGAAAAATTCGATTGCCATGATGTTGGAACTGAATGGGGATGACCAATATACATTGCATAACGGGAAAGGGATGGGAGTTGCATTCAATGAAAACAAAAAATCGTTTCGCGCCGGTTGGCCGACATTTGGATTTTTTGTGGACTTTGCGGGGATTGATGAATTTCTAAATGTAGAGATAAAAAGTTTTGATTTCAAGAAACAAGCAGAGAATCAAGTGCCTCATTCGACGAGAGAGAATGAATATCAGTTGGGATTGGATATTGAAAATTTTCAAGAAGGTCAGTAGTAGATAGCCATTATAGTTATTTGCTAATAACTGCTTTCTGATAAGTCTATTAGATAAGCAAATCGACCATAGTGCCCATGCCCAGGGGTTGTAGGCGGGGTGTGCTGGGTTCGCCGTCGTCGTTGGGACGGTTGCGGATTTGGCGTTTTGGTGTTTCTATTTCTTGCCCTTCAGCCAGTTCTTTGAATTTCTCATTCACAAAATCAGAAGTGCGTTCGTAAAACTGGGCCAAATCTTTTTGTAAGGTATTGCTTGGAGTGGGGCGAAAGATTGTCAGATTTTGTGTTTGCCCGCCGATTGAGTTTAAAGCCATTTTCGGTTCCCTCAGAGAAAATGCATGCAATCAGATTCACGAGAGAATAAACGCAATGGTTATGCCATTGCCATTGAACGTTCGTAAGTGTCTAAAAATCAATGGTATAAGATTAAAAGTTCATTGAATTAGAAGTGAGTTCAATAAAAATGGGGAAAAAAATTCTATTCGAACAAATTGATTAGAGGAAAAAAGTTTCTTGTTGTTCAAAATTTAATATTCAATGACTGCTGCTATGGCTGTTGTTATTTCTCGGATATTGGTTGCTGTTAAAGAACCCAATTTTTTCTGAAAACGGTCTAATGAAACACCACGTAATTGCAAAGCATCAACTGCGCTTATTTTGGTTAATCCATTGCTCTTAGTTGGTTTTAATTGTATGTGTGAGATTTTTCCTAGAAATTAAGGCTTCCAAGTGGTAATAGGAGCAACCAATCGTAAAGGAAGGCTACGCAAAGAATTTGAACTAATTACCACTACTGGACGGATTTTTGCCATTTCTGCCCCTTTAGTGGGGTTTAAATCAACCAACCAAATTTCTCCGCGCAATGGTGAAGGTTTAATATTCGATGAAGTCACCGCCGCCTATATCCTCGTTTTCATAGTGTTGAGAAAGTTCTTGTGCTTGTTGTTTGAGAATATTTCGACGCTCTATTATTGAAAGTTTCATAAACTCTTTGCGTGATTTTGGGGTGTTTGTTACTTTTTGACTTTTGGATTTTCTTTGAAATTGTTCAATATTCAGTTTTTTTGAATATTGTGGAATTTTCTTGATTTCGTTTCCATGCTTTTCTCTAGCTAAATTTAATTCATATTCTTTTTGTAAATTCATCCACAAATCTGCTGTCGTTCCGAAGAATTGTGAAAGTCGTAATGCCGTATCCGCAGTAAGTGAGCGTTTACCTGCCAATATCTGTAATATACGGTTAGGAGATACATTAATCTGGTGAGCAAGTTCCGAAGCAGAAATTGATAGTTGCTCCAGTTCATCAGCAAGTATTTTTCCTGGATGGATCGGTGTATGGTTCATGCATTACTCCCATAGAGTTTTGTTTTATTATAGTGCCTGCTTTCAATCAAGTATACTGTAATATCTTTTACTCAATAGTTCACATTGGTTTGCTTTACTTTTTTGTGACTAATAGCAATTCATATAAAATCTCAGCGCAATTAAATCAAAATGCCCAAGACGCTGGGGATAAAAAGGATAGCACTTAGCGGAAAACAGGCGGGGCTTGGTCTAGGCTCTGGCGGCCGCCTGATTCACGAAGTTGAAAACTGACACTTATTGAAAAATCATCACCCAATGTGGGGTGGGTTTCGTGCTCAATCTGGAAAATGGTAAAAAAGTCGTACATATCACGGACAAGGCCAATGTTACTACGGCGCAAGGCCGATTCGTCAATGTCATAGCGGCTATCGAGAAATAATTGCCATTTGCTGGAAACATCATACTGTACCGAAAGGGAAAAATCTTGTTCTTCACTGGTTTCAAACACGGGATAACGGAACGTATTGAGTCCGGCAGTGAATCGCAGGCGCTCAATAGGTTGCATTCGGGTATAATAAAACGCCGAACGGATTTGTCCGTCATCAATATCCCAACGAAGATCATTGCCAAAGGAAACCCAGGGATAGGGGTGAATGCTGAAGGTTTGGATGAAATCTGAAAAGCGATGGTCGTCGTTTTCTGCCAAGTCGTCAAAAAATTCAAAATTTTCGATGAATAAATTGTCGTCCGGCAGCTGGTCGAATTCAACTCCGGAGGTGAAATTAAGAAAATCACTGGTTCCCCCTGCATGATCTTTGCCTTCAACACGGGTGCGGAAAAGCGCTGAGATTCTGTGCATTTTGAAGCGAATTGCATCGACAGGATCGATATAGGGGAAGCGAACATCGTTGGCTGTTGTAATCTCTTCCAAATCGACGCTGGGATTAAAATACCCATATCGCAAAATTGGTTCGTAAACCAAGCGCATGCGTTCATAACGGTCAAACCAAGATGCAAATTCATGAGTACGCCGAGTAGAAACATCCAATCCACCTTCGAACATTAAGCGATCTTCATCATCAAAACTAAATTCGCGAAAACCGGTGTTGGTGTCGAGCGCCCGGGATGGATCCATATAGCTGGTAAAACGTCCACCCACCCAGGGTTTCAGGGTGATCCGACCCGGCAATGTATAAGGATAAGAAAATAGAATTTCACTGTCAAAACGGTCGACTTCATCGATAAAATCGGTTTGGTCAAACAGAGTGAATTCATCCAAGGGAAAGGTCTGCCCTCGTTCGCGGCGAAAGCGGCCCCAATCCAAGTGGCCTTCCAAGTAGAAGTTGCTATCCAATATGGGTGTGGTGTATTGCTCAAAATGGATTTGCGGTTCACGTTCTACAAAAGGCAGTCCACTAAAAAAGAATGGATCCAGCCGCTTTGAGGCGGTGATGCGAAGACTCTGTGATTCCCATGATTTCGCCAGGTTTAAGTATGAAACCGAATGCTGCTCCAATTCTTCAAGGTTCATATCGTGCTTGCGGGAAGGGCTGCGGTAATCCTGGCTGTATTCTGAGTCACTAAAGCGTTGCCCTCGCGCGGTAAAGCGCACATCATAGGGAAGATCCTGTTCGTACGCTCCCGCCAGCACAAAGCGGTCTTCGCCATCGCGAATGCTATCGTTGTCCGGTTCCTCCTGAAAGACGTGGTATCCATACAAATACCCCTTGGGGCCGTATTGTCCCGGCACATCAAATTCGAATTTGCCCCCCTTGCCGAAACCAGCTTTGTCGTAATAATCGCCGTACAATTCCACTTTGTAATTCTGGTTGGGCCGAATAATGAGTGTATTGTGCAGACCCACGCCGAGGCGGGAATAACTGCCGAAATCAAAACTATAAGCCACCACATGCTGGCGCAGAGATTCGGTGTAAAAGGGGAGATACATCAAGGGCCAGGTGCCCGAATAGAGCATCATGTCGTGCACCCAATAACGAATATTGGGGATGACGCGAATCTTGTCGTATTTCACATGGTAATAGGGCACAGGCTTGTCGTTGGTGGTGACGGTGCCGTTGCGCATGGTGTATTCTTTGAAGTCTGAACCGGGAGTGGCGTATTTGACTTCATCCGGCGAGAGTTGGCGGTAGGTGAGTTTCTCACCTGCAAAGTATATATTGGGAGCCAGTTCAACCTGGCGAACGTCTTGAAGTGAGCCGGATTCTTTCTCGATGTTGTAAAGCAAGGTTTCACTGCGAAAGATTTGCCCCCGGTCCCAAAAACGTACGTCTCCTTTTGCGTAAAGAAGTTGATTGTCATCATTGTATTGAATTTCATCCGCGGTGATGGTGCGGTTTCCAATCGATAGGGTTGGCCGTTTCTTGTCTTCACTGACAAAGAAAGTGGTGGTTCCACTTCTTATGTTGTGCTCATAAGCTCCTTCCATCACCTCGATTTGATATTCTTCCGAGAGCGCAGATTCGTATTTGATCGCCCAAGCGGTTTGCTCTAGCACACAGTTCGTGAACAAAAGAAGAAATATACTACAAAGAAGAATGTTGGTAATTGAACGCAACACATGGCTTACTGAACACAACACATGGCTTATTGAATCTGAAAATAGTATCACCGCAACAATACCTATCTTGTATTTCAGGATTTCATAGAAAGAAATCATTGGCTTATACACACAAATCCTCAACGCTTCGCGCATGATTTTGTCAATTAAAAATTAAAATTCGATCACTCATTCCCAGAAGCGGTTGAAAACCGCTCAATAAGATAGAATACAATATCATGATTTTGCGGCATTTTGACCTGCTATAAGCGTTTCGGCAAGCCATTTTGGCATTCGCAATGGCACAGCCCGCCCCTCTTTGATTTTGCAGCATGCCATTTTGGTGCTTCCTGAAGCAATCGTAGAGGGGTTGTTATCGTTATCGAGACGCGATTGGCATCGAATCATGTATTCGAAAGTTAAATACGATTTGGCCAGCACGGTTATCTGGGTATCGATTAACAAATGGTCATCCAAAATGGCGGGAGCATGATAATCGACTTCGGCACGGCGGCATACAAACAAACAATTTTTCTCGGCCAATTGTGCCAGCGTTATTCCAAATTCTTCAATATAAAGGCCACGCGCCTGTTCAAACAAACGCAAATAATTTGCATAATACATCACACCTCCCGCATCCGTATCAGCATAAAACACGCGGTAAGGATACGTTTTAATAGGAAAATTGAGAGTTGGATCAATCATGAATCATCCTCAAAGCATTTATGTTTTAACGGCCATTGGCCTATTGTTGCGATTGCCCTTTGTTCCATTCGTGGGTTTTGAACAGGATTTTCTTTTTTTTAGTTCATGGGCCACTCATCTTGCCGATCAATCCCTTCTTATGATTTATGATGATCCTCAATCGTTAAGTGTCGGATTTATTAATTATCCACCGTTGTACTTGTATATTCTGTTCTTCTTGGCCCGAATCTACCGCCTGTTTTTCAGCGGTCCTCTGGAAACCCAGTTTTTTATGATGATGATCAAAACCACCACGATTCTAATTGAATTGGGGTTCAGTTTGATTCTTTATCGATGGATTGCCAAGCGCAACGGCCAAGACGCAGGGCGGCTGGCCTTTGGGCTGTATTTTCTCAATCCTGCGGTGATCTACGTGAGTGCCTATTATGGCCAGGTAGATGCCTTTTTCGCGGGGTTGCTGTTTCTTTCCATTGTTGCTTTTGTGGAACGCCGGGGCTTCGCCAGCGGCGGGCTTTTGGCGGCGGCGCTGCTGGCCAAGCTGCAGGCGCTTCCATTTGTGCCTTTTCTGTTTCTCGCTGTGGTGCTTATGAGAAAGTGGCTAACGTTTCTAAAAATGGCTGGAGGTTTTATCACGGTAACTTTGGTGGTGGTCTCCCCTTTTGCGTTTGCCGGCCAGGTGGATGAGATGTTTCATAACTGCGTAATAGAGAGCATCAAATGGGGGAAATATCTTTCGGTGGGAGCCTTTAATTTTTGGTATTTTCATGCCGACCCGTATACATTGGATTTCCGAATTTTGGGATGGCTTTATGGGGGCGACGGCCGGCTCATTGCATTTCCTGCCGTCTCGCTATTCACATACAAAAATCTGGGGGCGGGCTTGTTTGGCTTGGTTTTTTTGTGGAGTTTGTATTGGAGTTGGAAAAGAAAAGATGAAAACAGCCTTTGGGTATCAGCGGCACATCTGGCTTTGGCTTTTTACTTGCTGCCTACCAAAGTGCACGAGCGTTATTTATATCCATTTTTTCTACTGTATTTGCCTATAGTGCTGCGCCATCCAATCCGCCGCGGATTGTTTTATGGGTTTAGCGTCACTTATTTAATCAATGTGATGGTGATTTGTCCTTTGTTTATCAATAGTCAGCCGGTTGAGACCATCGATTCTACTATAGGAATTTTCGCCGCCATTCTGAACGTAATATTCTATTCCGTATTTTTGGCATTTGAATATGGGGGGTCCCGCAGTATGAATTGGGATACTCCATTTATTCGCAAAGCCGTGTCGCTTGGCGCCGCAGCCGCCTTATTTTTGTTTTTGGCAAGGTCTTATGAACGTTTACCCAATTTCAACCGCATGTATCTAAGCCAATTGCATCCCGTAAACGTTCAGCAAACCTGGCCGCCGGTGGCTGAAGAATTGCCTCCCGGATACCGCCAATTAAAGAGAGATTTGTCATCAGACGGCAACACGCTTCAAATAAAAAATACTTATTTTCGCTACGGTTTGGGTGCGCATGCCGAATCGGTGGCCGAATATGAAGTTTCGAGCGAATTTGATTATTTCGAAAGTTGGATTGGCGTCGACGCCGAAGTGCTAGAGGTCCACGAGCGCATGCCCCATGTGGCTACCGTCACATTTGAAGTATGGATCAATGGAGAGAAGAAATATCAAAGCCCGCTGTTGGTTCCTTCTATGCCTGCACGGCACATTTCAGTACCTCTTGATAAAACTGAAAAAACCAACCGCATTCGGCTCGTGGTAAGAGATGGCGGAGATCAAATCAATGAAACGCACTCAGATCACGCCAATTGGGCGTTGGCCCGAGTGATGGATGTTGAAAAAACAGGGGATTGAATGGGCTGTCCAATTAAATTGGCTTAACCCTTTTTTGGTTTAACCCTTTTTGCGCGTTGCTTTTGTCCTCTTCCTTTTCTTGTTGGTGTAATTTATTTTCCAATTCATGAAGTTTTTCAATCAATTCCGGCAATTTGTCGATGAAAGATTGATAACGTTCGTATTCTTTGATTTCCATCGAGGGGGAACCTAAATTGTTGGAACCATCAGAAATATCTTTGCTGACACCCGAACCGTCTTGTATGATGGATTGATTTCCAATGCGAATATGGCCAACCAGGCCGACACCTTGACCGATGTTCACTTCTGTACCGATTTTGCAGCTTCCACAAATGCCCACGCCGTTGCCAACAGCAGAAGCTTCGCCAATAGACACATTATGACCTATTTGAACCAAACTTCCGATTTTGGAGCCGATTCCCAATACAGTGGTGCCTAATGTAGCGCGATCAATTGTGGTATTGGCGCCGATTTCAACATTGTCTTCGACAACCACATATCCCACTTGGGGAACTTTGTAATTGATCCCGTTTTGCTCTTTGGCATAGCCGAAACCATCACTGCCAATCACAACACCCGAACCAACCTTAACCCGATTGCCAATTTGGGTTTTTTCGCGGAGGGTCACAAAGTGTTGAATTACAGTATCTTTGCCGATAATGCAGTCTTCACCAATATAACATCCTGTATGAATGACCACATTGGGCCCGATTTTCGTACCGCGTTCAATAACAGTATTGGCATGGATCACGGAATTTTTCCCCAGTTGCACACTGGGATCAATTACCGCGGTAGGGTGAACATATCCTGTATCTTCCTGCGCTACTGGTTCAAGCGCAGACGCAGACCACTTCGTGGTTGCTACTGCCTTTTTCATGGATAACCTTCCCCCTCAATCAATTTCCTGCACGGGATGGGTTTTCCCCCCGCGAGCCTTCATTGTAAAACCATAAAGCTGAATGCTAAGGGGCAGCCACTTAATATCCCTCAAACCCATTAGCAGATACTGCTTTGACAATTGGATTGATTCGTATTAATGCTTTTCTTCACAATTCCCACAAATAGGATTCTTCGATTGTCTCAAACCAAAGAATTTAATTCTAACAGATTTCTATTATTTTCATTCTACAATTTAGCACCTAAATTTGTTCTGTATAAATAAAAACAAAGTATCTTGAATTTTAACAACAATATATTACAAGATTTTGCAAAATAAAAAAAGAGGCAGATTGAAATTTGTTGTTTGTGCCAAACTATAGGTTATTCAATTTATATAGGTTGGAGGAGGTATGTTGAATTGAATTGTAAAGCCTGTTTTATAAATAGCCGTAACGAATTCTGTTTTTGGATTCGTTTGAATCTTCACTATTTCCCATAACATTATAAATTCACAATGAAGATAATATCATTAGAATTTCACATTTGAAACGGTTCCAAATACCAACGAATAATATCCGGGCCGAATAATAGTGCCAGATAAGCGCCCAATGCGAGATAAGGGCCGAATGGTATATGTCCGTATTTTCCAATTTTACCACTATATTTTAGTGTAACCCCGACAATCGAACCAATAAGAAATGCCAGAAACAAACAGACAATAGAATTTTGCCATCCCAAAAATCCACCCAAATAGGCCATCAACTTGACATCACCAAATCCCATGGCCTCTTGTTGAAACACCCACGAGCCAACGATGCGAATGAGCCAGATAAAGCCGCCCCCAAGCACGATTCCAGCGATTGAGCCGGTGAGGGTTTGCACCAAGGCCGATGGAAAAATTTGCCAATATTGGGCAGCCAGGGCGGCAGCAATGGATAATGGAATCATGGGTAAAGAAAATCTGTCGGGAATGTAAAAATGATCCCAATCGATGCCGCAAGAAATCACCAGGATTGAGATTACAAAAAGATAAAGGATGGCTGTGTTGGTGAACTTGTAATGCCAAACTATGGATGCGAATAAAACTGCGGTTAATAACTCATAGATCAAATATCGAATTGGAATGGGCGAGTTGCAACAACGGCTTTTTCCCCGTAATATCAAATAAGATAGAATGGGGAGATTGTCGTACCAGGGAATGTGAGATTGGCATTGAGGGCAGCGGGAACTGGGATATACAATCGATTTTTCTTGAGGAATGCGAAGCACGCAAACATGAAAAAAACTGCCTGAAGCCGCGCCAAAAATGGCTGCGCATAATACAAAAAATTCATTCGGCATCAACGAAAAATACATATGCTGTCTCATTTCAACACTAGACGAAATATCGTTTCGTATGCAACATGAAATTGCATCGAAAGGAAAGATGTTGTTTCTTTCGAATTCTTTGCCAAAAATAATGTTCGAATGAAGGAGGCGAGGTTGAAAATGCGCCGTAGCGCACTCTCGCCGTACCGTGTGTTATTGATTTTCGATTTGAACATTTTTTGACAATCATTTTATAATAAACATTCGTACTTATAGCACAAATCCATTCAATAAGGGAGTTCTGGAATGGTCTTGGAAAAAACAGAGGAATGCATTTTCTGCAAAATTGCGCAAGGAGAGATTCCAACCGAATTTGTCTTCGAAAACGATCAAGTGGTCGCTTTTCGAGATATTCATCCACAGGCGCCAGTCCATATTTTGATTATCCCCCGCAAGCATATCCCAAAAATCGGAGAATTGAATGAGGAAGATGCCGCTCTTTTCGGCCATCTGAATCAGGCCGCCACAGAAATTGCAAAACAAATGAACATCTACGAGGACGGTTACCGGTTGGTGATCAATTCAGGCAACAATGGCGGGCAAACCGTTTATCATTTGCATGTCCATTTATTGGGTGGACGTGTCATGCGCTGGCCTCCGGGATGATTCTCTTTCCTCCTGTGTTTCCTTCCAAGCATTCTCAAGCGGGTTATACTTCCTATGCTAAGAAATTCATTTTCTAAACGTCTTTATAATGAAAGATAGGGGTATAGCTTTGTTTTTTTTGAATCGGAATCTATCAAAACGCCATTTCTTTTCACTGTTTGCATGGTTTGATTCACTCAAATGCATTTCATACGGCATCAATATATTTCTGGTATTTTTGCTTGGGTGTGCTGACCTGCCTTCCAAAGAAGAAAGTCGGGCTCGCTTCCCGGCAAAGAGCGCTGCAAAAAGCCGCCAGCCAGCAGCGGAAGGAACCGAATTGGCTTCAACAAATGAAACTTCTTCCGCCACCTCAAACATACAAAATGCAACATCTTCAGCAGCCATTGAATATGCCGCCTCGGATGCTGGCGGGACAATTGGTTCTGTAACCATTACAGAAGACACTCCCCCG
>CAZEZQ010000001.1:18395-31034 GCA_964516245.1 uncultured bacterium
CCCCGGCCCTCAGTTCAGAAAAACGGGAAGAAATTTTGTTTTCTTTCTTGAAAGCTTCGCTTTTGGAAGAACAGAAAAATTATGAGCAAGCGGGAGAGGTTTACAAATCAATTGTGGAACAGGTTCCATATTCGGCTTATGCTTGTGCGTTAGCGGGCCGCGCTCTTTTGCAGGCTGGTGAGATCGATAGGGCAATTGAGATGGCCGAACAGGCCGTGCAAAAAGACCCGCGCGAATCAGAAGCCCATCGTGTGTTGGGACAAGCTTACATCAATAAAAAACAGTGGAACAAAGCGATCGAGCAATACAAAACGGTGATGGAATTAAATCCACAAGATACCGAGGTTTTGGAAAATCTAAGCATACTCTATATGCAGCAACGCGATTTTGATAAAGCCATTTCTCTGTACCGCCGATTGATTTACAAAGATCCTTCTCAGGCAATATTATATCATTTCAAAATCGCATCGTTGTTGTATCAATTGAACCGGTTTGAAGAAGCGCTCGATGAGTACCAGAAACTTGTTCAATTGGTCCCGAAATACTACGAAGTGCAATACAAAATTGGTACTCTGCACGAAATGTTGGGCCATCCCTCCAAAGCCATTGAAGCCTACGAAAAAGCCTTGGAAATCGTTCGCAACGATGTGGAAGAAATGACCGTCCGCAATCGCTTGGGTTCGCTCTACCGGTCGCAAGAAAAGTTTGAACCGGCCTTGCAGCAATACAAAAAGATTCTTGAAATAGAACCTTCCAATGAAGAATCTCAAAAGTTTCTGACATTGCTATATGTTGAGGGGG
The DNA here is from genome assembly GCA_964516245.1 of uncultured bacterium. Lineage (GTDB taxonomy): Bacteria > Hinthialibacterota > Hinthialibacteria > Hinthialibacterales > Hinthialibacteraceae > CAZEZQ01. Next base: position 19,197 of record CAZEZQ010000001.1, read on the forward strand.
AGCAATACGGCAAAGCGTTTGAAGTGGTCGATCAACTGGTACACGATCATGTGGTTGACTTTCGCATCCATCTTTTGCGCCGTGAAGTATTGACTCAACTGGACCAGAAACAACAAGCGTTTGAAGACTTTTTGGATGCATTCGAGCAAACTCTGAATAACGATCGTACTGTCGAGATTTTTTCTTTTTTGGGGCATTTGGCAGAAGAAGAGACCATGAAGTCGCTTCGTGAATTCAATTTGCTTGACAAATACCATGAATTGGTTGATATCGAAGACCGGTGGCTGCAAAATCATCCCCGCTTTCTGATTGCGAATGCCAAATTGGCTCTTTTTCAAGACAATTCTAAAGAAACCCAGAAATATTTGAATCTCATTTTGCAAAACTTGGAACAAGCGGCAAATGAAGACCGATTGGATTGGATCGAAAACCTCTGTTCAGAATTGCGCAGTTGGTATGAAGTCCGTTTTGCGTTCCTAAACCAAAATCTCGCATTGAATTTGTTGAATTCATTTAATAGCGTGATTCAAACGTATCCTGATGAACCTCACATTTTGCGAACCAAGGGAGCGGTGCTGATCGATATGCACCGGTGGGAAGATGCCGAAACCGTGCTTTCAAAAGCCAAGAGCTTGGCAGTCCCCGATACGAACTCCTACAATCAAATATTGTTTCAATTGGCCCTGGTTTACGACAAACTCAACCGATTGGCAGATGTTGAAGCCGTAATGAACGAAGCGATCGAACTCAATCCAAACAATGCCCAGGCCTACAATTTTTTGGGTTACACCTATGCCGACCGCAATATTCATCTGCAAAAAGCCATGAAATTGATTGAAAAAGCGATAAAACTGAGCCCTGATGATGGAAATATTATGGATAGTTTGGGATGGGTATATTACCGCATGGACCGCAATAAAGAAGCGATTCATTTTCTTGAAAAAGCTGCCGAAAAAGAGCCCAATCATCCGGTGATATTAGACCACCTGGGCGATGCCTACAATCGCAAGGGTAACGAATCAAAAGCATTGCGTTATTATCAAGAAGCATGGAACTATGGGCCAGAATTTCCCTTTGAGTTTACGCAAGAATTCAAAGAAAATTTAAAAAACAAAATTCAAAAACTGGAGAAAATGGACGCGCCGTGATTGATTTGCTGCCTTTGGAAGCGACAAAACAACTTGAGAATTCCCTTTCAGAAAAACGCTTCACTCATTGTTGTGGTGTGATGGAAACCGCATTTCTTATTGCCGATGCATGGAAAGAATATCCAGTCAATCGCACACATTTGGCTTGGGCTGGATTGTTTCATGATTGCGCCAAAGAATTGAAACGTGACGAACTTAACCACTACATGCAAAATGGTGAAGTGAAATACGGAAAAGAATTGATGACCACTCCCAGTTTGGTGCATGCGCCCATTGGCGCGGTGGTCTTGCGCCTTCGTTTTCATGTGGATCACCCGGATATATTAAAGGCGGTCGCTTACCACCCCACGGGACACCCAACTCTAACTCCTATAGGTTGTATGGTTTATGCGGCTGATTACTTGGAACCCGGCCGGTATTATTTTGAAGAAAGAGAAGAGTTGCTCGAAGCGGTGTTAAAGAATCCCCTTCAAGGGTTACGAAAGATCACAAACTTTCGTATTCAAAGAGTACAAGAATTGAAAAAACCCCTAAATACAACAGTTTTGGATTTCAAAGAACATTTGGATTCAATCGATCATTTATAATTTGTAATTGGTCAATTATATGAAGCGATTTCTAAAAAATTTTGAAAAATCTTTTTATTCCTCCCCCTATGAAACTGTTTTTTCCCCATAAGTTTAGGGAACGTTTTTTGCCCCCCTTATTAAGGGGGGTAAAAACACCGCAGGGGCTGGGGGGTTTCGAAGGTATGAGAAGAGCCAGATCCCCCCTAACCCCCCTTAATAAGGGGGGAACTTCAAGGTTCACATTTTGTGGGTAAAGATCAGCAATCTTGGGAGGGGAATTACTTCAATTACTGACCTATACCTATAAATTAAAACCGTTCGATTTACAAAAGTATTTTGTGGATTGAACTGTAACTCTATATTATCGCGTTAGTTACAGCAATCATAGAGAAGAATTATAAAGTCTTGGTTTTGGCCCTTCCAATACCGAGCAATTTTGCTGTAAAATGTTACTTTATGGTTAAGAAACATTAAGGAATCAATTGTATGTCTCGAGGGAAAAAAGGAAAAAAATCGGTCCGCAGTGCACCATTACCTGCCGAGCCTCAAAAGACTGAGCGAAAGAAAAAGCGCACGGAAGACGCCCAGCGTAACCGTTTTTCTTTCTTGGATTATTTGTTTATCAGCGCTTTTTTCGTGGTTTTTTGTTATATCCAAAAATTTGTCGCTTCCTGGTTATTAAAAACAGAGGTTTCAGGTGATTTACGGTCACTGGATGAAAACGCCCTAAATTTCTTTTTTGATACGATGTGGATAGGTTTCTTGATCGTTGCCATTTTGGTTGCGATCCATGACTTTTTCTATCAAAGTGAAGAGGAAGAAGAGAGTTCATAGGCGTAGTCTATCCATTTCCAGCCATTTTTTTCTTACTATTTCCCTCGTTTCGGGTTTGATGTTCCCGATGGAGGGGTATATTCGTGTCTTCGTATCCGCTGAAAATCGTCACCGGCTCCACAATGGCCTCTATCGATCGTACGGCAATTGAGCAAAGAGGTGTTTCTAGTCTCTACTTGATGGAGCGCGCGGGGCTGGGTGTAGTGCAAGGCATTCTTGAAGATTTCCCTCCTCAATCATACCAATCGGTATCCATTATTTGCGGTAAAGGAAATAACGGAGGTGACGGGTTTGTTATAGCGCGTCACTTGGCCGAACAAGGCCTGTCTGTTCGTTTGGCTTTATTGGGAAAATCAGATGAATTAAAAGGCGATGCCCGTGCCAGCTTCGAACGAATGGATACTATGAAACTCCATTTCGTCGAATGCTCGATAAACGAAGATGTGGAAATTTTCATGAATGCCGCCGGATCTCATCTGTGGGTGGATGCAATGCTGGGGACCGGAGCCAAAGGAGCCCCTCGTGGATTGTATGGTATCGCCGTCCGATTGTTGAATGAGAAATCTCAAAACGAATGGGTGGTTTCTGTAGATATTCCCAGTGGAGTCGACTCCGATACCGGGCAGGTTGAGGGCGATGCAGTGCTGGCAGATAGAGTGTATACGATGGGCTTGCCCAAACTCGGCCAGCTTCTTCCCACGGGTTTATCGTATTGCAAGAGCCTGAAAATTTTAGATATCGGCTTCCCATACGATCTTTTAGAAGACGCTGAATCAGTAGGAGAACTTTTAACCAAAGATATTATTGACAAATGGCTGCCCAAGCGTGATTCCAACACTCATAAAGGCAAAGAAGGCCAATTATTGGTGATTGCCGGAAGCCGGGGCATGACGGGGGCCGCATTGATGTGCGCCAAGTCGGCGGTCGCTATGGGAACAGGATTGGTTTACACCGCTTGTCCCAAATCATTGTTGCCTATTTATGCTTCTGGTGTGTGGGAAATGTTGACTCAGCCGGTGGATGAAACCGAACAAGGCACGTTTGCCAAAGAATCGTTTGAAACGCTCTTTGCGAACCCCAAAACCTATTCTGCCGTGGTGATTGGTCCGGGTTTGGGGCGGCATGAATCCACCACTGAATTGGTTCGCCGGGTGGTGCAGGAAGTTGAAGTGCCCGTGTTGATTGATGGGGATGGCTTGAATTCCATCACACCCGAAACACTAAACCACCGCCGGGCTCCTTGGGTGGCTACACCCCATCCCGGTGAAATGGCCCGTTTGTTTGATGCCAGTGTGAAAGAGATTCAACAAGACCGCTTGGGCTTTGCCCGGCAATTGGCCCAATCAAATCAGGGGGCGGTTATATTGAAAGGCGCAAAAAGTGTCATCGCTCAGAAAGGGCACACCCTCTATATAAATCCAACGGGTACTCCCGCCATGGCGTCGGGAGGGATGGGTGATGTTCTTGCCGGTATGGTAGGAAGCCTATTGGCAAAAGGTTTACCGCCATTTTGCGCGGCGGGTGTAGGAACCTTTTTGCATGGCCTGGCGGCAGAGCAAATTGTTGTTGAAACCGGTGCGGAAGCGGTTTACGCAACAGAATTGATTGATCGAATTCAGCAATCGGTTTACTGCATTCGGCAGAAACCAGAGAATGTTTTTTAGTTGATTCGGCAAAAAGTTTTTTTTGGAGCGCAGGCGTCCTCGCCTGCATCATCATATAGTGCATTTTAGATGCCAGTATTACTATATATTGTATGGCTGTTTTCTGGAACGGACTTTTTGCCAGTTCGTCTTTTTATTCAGTGGGATAGCGCATTAGAAATGCGTATGAAGTAACGAATGAATTTTACTCTGGAATGCAGAGTTTTTAATTGAATTTTCTTATAGATGCATTAGAAAGGATGATCAAATGTTTGAGTGGATTCTAGCCGGACTCGGAGGCCTTATTATTGGCCTTTTGGTTGGTTTCCTGATAAAGAAAACTCTCACCGAACGTGAGATTGGCAGTTTAGAGCAATTGGGCGCACGCATTCGCGAAGAAGCGCAAAAAGATGCGGCCACCATTCGCAAAGAAACAGCACTAGAGGCCAAAGATCAGATTTATCAGGAAAAAACCAAACTTGAAAATGAGGCAAAAGAGAGGCGTTCTGAACTCACGGCGCTCGAGAAAAAATTAGACCGCCGGGAAGAAAACCTGGACAAACGCCAGGAAGAAATTGAAAACTTGGAACGTGAAAACGAAGCACTATCCAAAAAATTGGAAAAACGGTCGAAAGACTTGGAAAAACGCGATTCAGAATTGAATAACCTGATTCAAGAGCAGCGGGATCAATTGGAAAAAATTTCTGGATTGACTCGTGAAGATGCCAAAGATTTGCTGTTGAAATCATTGGAATCGGATGTGATGCGAGAATCGTCTAAAATCATTAAAGAAATAACGGAACAAGCCAAAGAAAACGCAAACAAAGAAGCCCGCAAAGTCATTGCCGCCACCATGCAGCGTGGCTGTACGGAAATCGTTAACGAAACCACAGTGTCTACGGTAGCGCTTCCCTCTGATGATATCAAAGGGCGCATTATTGGGCGTGAAGGCCGCAATATTCGCGCATTTGAACAACTCACAGGCATCAATCTGATTATTGATGATACGCCGGATACCGTAGTGCTTTCTGGATATGATCCCGTTCGCCGGGAAGCGGCGCGGCAAACCTTGGAACAGTTGATTTCAGACGGGCGCATTCACCCTGGGCGTATCGAAGAAGTGTATAACAAAATCATGAAAGATATGGAAACCCAAATGCGTGAAGCGGCCGAAGAAGTCGTGTTTGATTTGGGGATTGTGGATCTCAACCCAGAATTGATCAAAATTATGGGACGATTGAAACACCGGTTCTCATATGGCCAGAATCAGCTCTACCATGCCCGTGAAGTGGCGTTTCTGGCCGGTGCGATCGGGGCTGAAATGGGTCTGGATGTCGAACTATGCAAGCGTGGCGCCTTGCTGCACGATATCGGCAAAGCGGTCGATTTCGAACGGGATGGCACGCATGCCTCTATTGGCGCTGAAATTGCCCGGAAAATGGGTGAAAAACCCGATGTGGTCAATTGCATCGCCGCTCACCATGAAGAAGTCCAGATGGAAACCACCGAAGCGGTGATCGTCCAAGTGGCCGATGCGATTTCAGCCGCGCGTCCGGGCGCTCGCCGTGAAACCTTGGAAACATATGTCAAACGGCTCGAGAAGCTGGAACAACTCGCTGAATCGTTCGGTGGAGTCGAGAAATGCTTCGCGATTCAAGCGGGCCGGGAAATTCGAATTATGGTTGAACCCGAAGAAGTCGACGACCAGGCCTCTGTCAAATTGGCGTATGATATTTCCAAAAAAATCGAAGAGGAAATGCAATATCCCGGCCATATCAAGGTAACCATAATTCGTGAAACCCGAGCGGTAGCTTATGCCAAATAATGGCTAGCACTTCGTCATAGATGCTTTGATGAGATTGTTGCAGAAAACCATACTGCCAACGAATTCCCTCCCCAAGATTGGGGAGGGTTAGGGTGGGGTTGAGTATGTTAAGTTCAAGTAAGATCATTACTTTCAACCCCCTCCTAACCTCCCCCAACTTGGGGGAGGAATAACAGGAATTCTCAATATGGTGTAAAGGTTAACCCAATTGCCCATTATATCTTGTTTAACAGGCTACTAGATAGTTTTTTAGAAAGTCATGATTGAATGCGTGTACTCTTTATCGGAGATGTATTTGGCCAGCCGGGCCGCAAGTCGCTTGAGACATTGCTTCCACAATTAATGGGGGAACTCCACCCCGATTTTTGCGTGGTCAATGGTGAAAATGCAGCGCATGGCAAAGGGATCAACCAAAAAATCGCCAAATTTATATTCTCGTTAGGAGTAGACGCGATAACGCTTGGCAATCATGCATGGGACAACAAAGATATTTTTAATTTTATCGATTCTGAGCCCCGTCTGATTCGGCCTTACAATTTTCCACCCAACGTTCCCGGATATGGTTTGATTACTCTGAACAACAAAGGCCGATCGTTGGTAATCACTCAACTGATCGGCCGTTTATTTATGACCCCGGTAGATTGCCCTTTTCAAGCGGCTGACTCGTTGCTAAATTCGCTTCCCCCCAATCAAGCGGTGATTATTGATATGCATGCCGAAGCCACCTCGGAAAAAAGCGCTTTGGGGTGGTATGTCGATGGCCGCGCCAGCGCTGTGGTGGGTACCCACACCCATGTCGCAACTGCCGATGAACGGTTGTTGCCCCAAGGCACTGCCTACATTACCGATGCGGGAATGACCGGCGCTCACGATTCTGTGATCGGCATGGATGTTGACACCACATTGCTGCGCTTCAAACAAGCCATTCGCGTGCCATTTGAAATTGCTGAAAACAATTTGCAATTGCACGCCGTTTGTCTCGAGATAGACGATTTCAGCGGTAGGGCTTTATCCATCCAACGCATATCATCTCATTTGCAGGAAGGTGAGGAGGCCAGTTCGAATTGAAAGAGCAGCCGCAGGCGCCATTGTCAGTCAGCAAACTCACTCAAGAGATTCGCAGGAATCTGGAAGAACGCTATGAGTGGGTTCAAGTGCGGGGAGAAATATCCAATTTCAAAAAAGCGCCTTCCGGACATGCCTATTTCAGTTTGAAAGACGATCAAGCCGTTCTTGCTTGTGTGGCCTGGCGCAGCACCGTTTCACGCTGGTCGGGATTGAAACTGAAAGACGGAGATGAAGTCATTGCTGGAGGGAAAATTACGGTGTACCCTCCGCGCGGGCAATATCAACTGGTCGTTTCCGCCATCCGTTTGTCGGGAATGGGGGCGCTTCAACAGCGCTTTGAGTTGTTAAAGCAAAAATTGGCGAATGAGGGTCTTTTTGACTCAGAACGCAAGCGCCCTATCCCCACAATCCCACAACGGATCGCGGTAATTACATCAAGCGAAGGGGCGGCTTTGCAGGATTTTCTCAAAATTCTCCGTTCGCGCCGCTGTTCTACCCAAGTGGTAATCTGTCCTACGTTGGTGCAGGGCACCGAAGCGGCAGGCCAGATAGCGAACCGCATTGAGCAGGTAAATGCGATGGGGGGATTTGATCTTCTCGTACTGTGCCGTGGTGGAGGCAGCCTGGAAGATTTGTGGTCGTTTAATGAAGAAATTGTGGCTCGAGCGATTGCCGATTCTAAAATTCCTGTCATTAGTGGCGTGGGCCATGAAATTGATTTTACCATCGCCGACTTTGTGGCCGATCAACGCGCCTCTACACCCACGGCGGCGGCCCACCTGATCTGCAACGGCTTCGACGAAAAACGCAGCGAACTGCACCTTCGTATCGACCGCTTTCGCCGTATATTGATCCCGCGGATCGAGCGCGAAAAACATCGTCTTCTCGAAGCGCGCCGGGCACTCAAGCGTTATCATCCGGCCATGCAATTGGCGTTTCACCGCCGGCGGCTGGATGAAATTCTTATGCGCCTGGTTCGAATGGCCAAGAAAGCGCACCAAGATCAAAAGCAAGTCTTGCAAGATCACTCTCAGCGTTTCGTTCGTGATATGCAGCATGCCCGCGAAACGTTTCGTTCGAATTTACAGCGGCGGAAAGATTTGTTACAAAGCTATGATCCTACACGAATCTTAAATAGAGGATATGCTATTTGCCGTAAACCCGGTGGACCGCCCCTGTTAGATAGCCGTACAATACAGTCAGGAGATTTGGTGGATATTCAACTGGCACACGGTGCCTTTCAATCCGAAATTACACAGGTTCAAAACGAAGAATGAATTCAAAAAAGAAAGTCGAATCGTTTGATTTCGAAAAGGGGATGCAGCGGCTTGATGAGATAATCGCCGAATTTGATGAAGGTGGACTCTCATTGGATCAAATGGAAAAATATTTCAATGAAGGTATGGAATTGATTCAAAAATGTTCACACCGTTTGGATGAATTCGAAACCAAAGTCACAACATTGTTAGAGAAATTTGAAGACGATTTTGATTCTTCCTCGTTGTCAGACGATATGCTTGATAATGGCAGCGACGATGAAGATGAGTTGATTGAATCATGAATCCACAAAAACAGTCTACATCCCCGATTCACGAGTATCTTCGCGCGCGCAAATTTGAGATCGAAGAAGCGCTTTGGGATCGTATGCCAGAAGCCGAAGGAATAGCCGCCAAATTGAATGAAGCCATGCGCTATCCCCTTCAGTCGGGAGGGAAAAGGATACGGCCCATTTTAGTGCTGATCGGGGCTGATTTTTGCCGGGGCGTCAGTGGAAGAGATGCTTTCGCTGGAAACACATGGGAATCGGTTGCTCCAGATTTGAAGCATGCCATCTATTCGGTGGCGTGTGCGATTGAAGTCGTGCACACCTATTCTCTGATACACGATGATCTCCCCTGCATGGATGACGACGACTTGCGTAGAGGAAAACCAACTTCGCACGTTATGTATGGCGAGGCCATGGCCGTATTGTCTGCCGATGCCCTCCACACTCTCGGCTTTCAGTTGATTTGCAGTGTGAATGAAAAATATGCGTTACAAGCGTTTCGGGCCGCTCACGATCTGGCTGTCGCTTGTGGATATCCTGGCATGGTCGCTGGACAAGTTGTCGATTTGGATTACGAACACAAGCAAGGCTCCAAAGAAGTGTTAGAATACATACATACGCACAAAACCGCGGCTTTGATCCGCGCCGGCCTTTTAATGGGCGCCCACATGGTATCGGATAACGAAAAGGACCGGCAAATTCTCTATGAAATAGGTGGAAAACTCGGTTTGATTTTCCAAGTTGTTGATGATATTTTAGATGTTATTGGAGATACTGAATTGATGGGGAAAACGGCTGGCAGCGATCAAGCGCATGAAAAACTGACCTATCCCTCCCTGATTGGGCTTGAATCCTCATATCAGTATGTTGAAAATTTACGGCGCGATATTATGAACTTGCTTGAGCCCGAAGGGGAGCGTGCGGAAATATTAATTGAATTAACAAATGCTTTAGCGGACCGGAAGGCTTAGATTTTTCAATAGTTATAATTTTTTTGCAACTAAATGGAAGGTGATTACCCTTTCAAATCGCCAACGAATATAAAGGTACGATGGAATGATTCTTGAACGTATTAATGGCCCGGAAGACGTCAAACAACTTACCCAGGATGAGTGCTTAACGCTTGCAACCGAAATTCGCCAGAAAATCATTGATGTTGTCAGCCAAAAGGGTGGCCATCTGGCCCCCGGCCTCGGTGCGGTTGAACTCACGCTAGCGTTGCATCGGGTGTACAACAGCCCTCACGACAAAATTATATGGGACGTCGGCCATCAAACCTATGGCCACAAACTTATCACTGGCCGCCGCGACCAATTTCATACCTTGCGTCAATACCAGGGCATTAGCGGTTTTCCAAGACGATGGGAAAGCGAACACGACCATTATGGAACCGGCCACGCCAGCACCTCTGTCTCCGCAGCCTTAGGCATGGCTGCCGCCCGTGATTTTAATGGAGACGATTACAAAGTGGTGGCCATCATCGGCGATGGCGGCCTCACCGGTGGTGTGGCGTATGAAGGCCTGGATCATGCCGGTGAACTCAAGCGGGATTTGCTTGTCATCTTGAACGACAATGACATGTCGATTTCACCCAATGTAGGCGGCATTTCTCACTATCTCAACCGGGTAATCAGCAGTTATTACTACAACAAAACCAAAGAAGGCGTCGATAAGTTCCTCGAAAAAAACATCGGCAAAGCCCTTATGGCCCGTTTGCAAAAGATGGAAGAGAGCATCAAATCGCTCATCGTTCCCGGTGTATTTTTCGAAGAACTCGGATTTCGATATTTCGGGCCGATTGATGGCCACAACCTGGAACTGGTAGAAGAGACACTGTATAGTTTGAAAGACCTCAGCGGCCCCATTTTGCTGCACATGATTACCGAAAAGGGCCATGGATATGAAATCGCCGCTGAAGACCCCGCCAAGTGGCATGGCGCCAAACCCTTTGACAAGGAAACCGGCGAACCGCTGGTGAGCCCAAACGCCAAACCCGCCCCACCTGCTTATACCCAAGTGTTTAGCAAGGTGATGTGCAAAATGGCAGAAAAAAACGCGGATGTGGTTGGAATCACGGCTGCCATGGCGGCGGGAACCGGCTTGACGGCCCTGGCCAAACAATCTCCTAAACAATTCTTTGATGTCGGCATCGCCGAACAGCATGCAGTCTTGCTGGCATCGGGATTGGCCTGCAACAATGTGCGCCCCGTAGTGGCGATATATGCCACGTTCTTGCAGCGGGCCTATGACCAGATTTATCATGATGTTTGCGTACAGAATCTACCCGTAACTTTTGCTATTGACCGCGGTGGTGTGGTTGGAGACGATGGCGCCACTCATCAGGGTTTGTACGATATCGCCTATTTGCGCACTTTCCCCAACATGGTGGTATCCGCTCCATCGAACGAACTTGACTTGGCCCGCCTGTTGTGGACGGGGATTCATCATGACGGTCCTTTTGCCATTCGTTTTCCCAGGGCCAATGGCGAAGGCGTGGAATGGACGGACGAGGCCACACCATTGCCGATCGGCAAAGGCCAAGTGATTCGTAAAGGGTCTGATATCGCGATCTTAGGTTTTGGTTGGATGGTCTATCGCGGGTTGGAAGTGGCAGACCTTCTGGCCGAACAGGGGATCGATGCCACCGTGGTGAATATGCTGTTCGCAAAACCGCTAGACACAGAATTGATTGCTGAATTGGCGAAAACCCATACATGCTTCGTTACTTATGAAGACCATACGACTGCAGGAGGATTCGGCAGCGCCGTTTCTGAAGCCATGCATGATTTAGGCCTCGGCCAACCGCTGTTGAGATTCGCGATTCCCGACGAAATTATCGAACAAGGCAAACGGGATATGATATTCAAAGAACATGGCTTGCTGCCCGAACAAGTAAGCAAACGGATTTTGGAATTTTCCAAAACCGAATCACAACACGCATTGCTAGCATAGGCGTTTCGGCAAAAAGAGTAATAAAACTTTGAGCGCATATCTATATTGTAATGCAGGCATCTTGCCTGCAAGAATTGTGTTGTGGCCATCACTTGTGATGCAGGCATCCTGCCTTCGGGAGGGCGAACCTCCTGGTGAGCCATAGGGAGGGCGAACCTCCTGGTGAGCCAATAGGGAGGGCGAACCTCCTGGTGAGCCATAGGGAGGGCGAACCTCCTGGTGAGCCATAGGGAGGGCGAACCTCCTGGTGAGC
>CAZEZQ010000001.1:31134-32026 GCA_964516245.1 uncultured bacterium
CATAAACCACAAAGAATCGCTTTTTTGCATTCGTCTCTATTCCTACCGTTTTCAATAGTGCGCGGTTATACTTTATCCCCCTTTCAAATACAATTCCGAGCTGAAGGAGAAATCCAATGAACGTTTTGACCCGCATCCATCTTCAGCCCACACGCGAACAAGAAGATTTGAAAGGACCGGTGCGCCGGGTGATCAAAAAACTCTCCCGTACGATGGATCAACTGAATTACCGGAAAGTTGATCATAATTATTTCCGCCACATTCAGACGTTTGATTCAAACGGCAATCTCAAAGAAGAAGTTCATTACAATCCAGATGGAACAGAATCTTTGCGGGAACGGTATACGTACGGCGAAAATGCGCAGGTTACAGAGAAAATTTTGTGCGATACGGCTGGTGACCCTCGCGCCAAATGGCTTTTCCGCTTTGAACAATGCGAAGAAGAGGGATTGACTTGTGTCGTGGAAGAAATGCGGGATGAAGATGGTGAGTTTCAGGGAAAAGAGTTGTTTTTTATAGATGAGAATGGCCGAAAAGTCAAAGAATTTTCGTACGATGCAAGCAATGAATGGGTGCTGGAAAGCCGCTTTGTATACGAAACGGTTGATGGGCAACTCAAAATGACTTGGACCACCTGGAACCCCCAAGGCGAAATGATGAAAAAGCGAGAGTATATCTATAGTCTTGAAGGCTCGATTGTGGAAAAGCGGCAATTGTCTGAATCTGGAGAGTTGGAATCGAAAGAAACCTTTCAATATGATGAAAACGGTTTGCTCTTGGAAGAAAAATTTTACCAAGGGGAAACAGAACTGTATAAATATTATTATCTCTATCAATTTGATAACCAAAACAACTGGGTGGAACGAAAGACGGGAATTGAATAACCCAATCA
>CAZEZQ010000002.1:0-1667 GCA_964516245.1 uncultured bacterium
ACGTAACTATATATTGTGTGGCCGTTTTATGGATCAGACTTTTTGCCTGTTCGTCTTGTACTGCCATAAGGAGGGCGAAGCCCCTGCTGAGCCCAACGTATCGTAAAACAACGGTTTTGCAAAAATTGCAGAGCCTTAGATTGGTTTATTTTATGTTTGTACGCAGAGTGAATCAGACTGAGAGGAGCAGCAAGGTGAAAAGCAGGATGCAGTGGGCTGTATGGATCACCGTTTTGGTGTTGTTGATAAGTTCATCACCAGTGTGGGCGCAGCAAAATCAACCCAATCAACAGCAGCCACCGACACAGGAAGAAGATTCTAGTGGAGGTGGATTGGATGCGCGTATCGATGGCCCGGTCGATGCCGTAGGGATTGAATTGCAGCAAATCTTGCAGCTGTTACAAGAGGCCAGCGGATTGCAAATGGTGTTGGGGCAGGATATTCAAAAGCAAGTGACCTTCAGCTTGACCAATCCCACAGTTCGTGAAGTATTGGAAACGGTCTTGCCCGCCAATGGTTTGGATTACAACGTTACAGATACCGGCGTGGTGCGAATCGATACCGAAGAGAAAATCCGCCAATTGGAAACACCGGATGTGGAATTGGTGCGGCGAACGTTTCAATTGCAATTTGTCGATATCACCCAATTGCAGCCAGCGATTGAAGGAATGTTGAGTGAAAACGGGACTGTGTTCATGGACCCGGATACTCAGCAGATTCGAGTGGAAGACATCCCCCCGGTCATTGAAAGTATAGAGCAATTGATCCAATCGTTTGACGTGCAAACCGAAACCCGTGTGTTTAATATTCGATACGGCAACGCACAAGAAATCGCCGATCAATTGATTGGTGTCATCAATACTCAAGAAGGCGAATTGATCGTCGACTTTCGCAACAACCGCATTATTATCACCGATACCCCTGAACGCGTGGCGCGGGCGGCGGCGATCATCGAACAGTTGGATGTTCAACTCGCCTTCGACACAATTCCATTGGCGTTCTCTTTGCCCGAAGATGTCCTTCCGTTGGCCGAAGGCTTTTTGACGGAAAACGGATTTCTCGATTTCGATCCCCGTACGTCGCGAATTTTTGTTCAAGACATTCCATCGGTCATCGAACAAATTCGCCAGCTCATTCAGCAACTCGATATCCCTACGCAGCAGGTTTATATCGAAGCCGATGTGGTTCAAGTCAATTTGGATCGATCATTTACTTTGGGAACGCGCTTGGATATTGGCTCGGATATTGGTGAAGGCGACAATCCTGCGGCGCCGAGTGGTATTGGCTCTGGAACCACAAGTGATCAATTTTTCTCGTTCAATCCCTTTCTGAGTTTTTCTGAACAAGGGCTGAGTCTTGTAGACGTGCAAAAAGGGAATTACCGAATTCAATTGGATGCCATGGTTGAAAAACGTGAAGCCGAGATCATCGCCAGCCCTCGATTGATGGTGCAAGACGGCGGCGTGGGTTCGTTTACGCTGGGCTCGCAAGAACCTTTTGCGGTGCGCCAGCAACAGACCTTTTTCGGTGGCAGTGGGGGTGACTTTTTTACCCAATCGTTCCGCGAGGTCGGTACGACGTTGGTTCTCGAAGTCTTCTCCAATGAAGCGGGATATGTGGAAATGTTTATTTCAGTAGAAGATTCACGCAGCCGCCGGGTGCAGTTG
>CAZEZQ010000002.1:1677-26462 GCA_964516245.1 uncultured bacterium
GGCGGTCGACGGTTCGTTTATCGATACCCAAGTAACCGTGAAAAGCGGGCGGACCATCGTATTGGGTGGAATTATAAACCGGACCCATAACGAAAGCCGGAACGGTGTGCCGGTGCTCAGCAGTATCCCGTTGGTGGGCAATCTCTTTCGCAGCAAAAGCACCAATAACAGCAAATCGAAATTGCTGGTGTTTTTAACCCCCAAAATCGTTAATATTGATGATCCCTATGATTTTACCCAGGTAGACAATTTGCAAAAATTACAGGAACTCCAGCAACGTGGCGCAACAGGATTCACCGACACTCAAATCAGCGAAGATTTGCTGGATTGGAGCAACGAAAGAAAATTTGAAGAGGCCGCCATAGAAGATGCGCTTGACGATACAAGCGCCAACGGCAGCGCAGGCGCGGCTCAATCGCAGCCCTCGCTGCGGCAACAGATGGATTCGGGCATCATTCGCCAATATTCAGAAGAGGAGAATGGCCTTTAACATTGCAGAATGAATACAATTGGAATAAGGGTAAGTAATATTTCAATCTTGAAATGAGGGGTTCGGATTTAATGTCATTAACTTAAGGGATTTTGCTTTTAGGAGGGCGAGGCTCCTGCCGAGCCGGAATCTCGTTCAAGCGGCTCATCAGGAGACTCCTCCAATTCAATATTTAATTTGATCTTACGTTAATTACATTAGAGACCGGATCTCACCTTAATAAGCTGATCTTTACCCACAATTAATGGTGGGAGCAGTATTCCCTCCCCAAGTTTGGGGAGGGTTAGGGCGGGGTTGAGAATGTTTGATATGAGTAAAATCATAGCCCGCAACCCTCTCCCAACCTCCCCCAAACTTGGGGGAGGAGTACTTGTGGGTAAAGATCAGCTTAATAAGGGGGGGAATAACAGCACATTGCCATCATTGCATCGATGACAGATAACGAGATCTCTGTTGCGGGAAAAAGGCATCGATCAATAATGTTTGGATGCGAAATGGGAGGGTAAATCGTGGTGGTACATAATAATGGGAATGGTGTTGATGAACACGCCTTTTATTTCACTTACAATTTGCACATGGATCCAAAATATTTTTCCCGCCTGGCGATACAACATACCATGCTGGGGCTGGGTGTTCTTTCGGGCTATGTTCTTGCGTTTAATGTTTTGGAAGACGAATTTTTCCATCGCGAAACCCGCGGTTTGGCGAATATTGTCCCCAAATCCGGCCAATATGTTGAAGGCGTCGTGTATCAAATTCATTTGTCTGATTTGAACCGGTTGGATCAAGATGCAGGGGTGCCGGACTTAAAATATTACCGCAAGCAGGTTCCCATTTGCATGGTAGACAATAACCATCTGTTAGCCTATGTGTATGTAGGCTGGCCCGATTGCACCTCTAACGGTTTGCGGCCCAGCCGAACCTACCTCAAACAACTGCTCAACGCGGCATGCCATACCCGGTTATCCGAAAACTTTCGCCAATGGCTGCAAAACCACCCTACCTGTGTGTGAAGCATACCTTTCTCCCCTAATTTCAATTGTCATCCATGTTCATTTCGTAGAAAAATGATAAGGTGTAGCTAGTAAGAAATGGGAGGAAAGATGATGAAATCAAATGGGTTTACATTAATTGAACTCTTAATTGTTGTAGCGATCATTGGAATTTTGGCGGCGATTGCGGTCCCCAATTTTCTCAATGCGCAAACCCGGGCGAGTTTGGCGAAAGTGAAAAGCGATTTGCGCGCGATAGAAACAGCGCTTGAAATGTATAACATGGATAATGGCAATTACCCCTATCCATTTACACGTCCCCCGAACCGGCTGATCAATGTGTGGGAGCTCACCACACCGGTTGCCTATATGTCATCGATCAAACATTTGGATGATCCTTTCAAACCGAGAGACCGTTTTCGGCCGGAGTTTGACAACGCTGATCAGGTCTCGTATTTGTATCATAATTTTCATGGCTTTTGGGGACGTAACAACTCCGGAATGCCGCGGGGGACGTGCCTCAAATCGGATGGACCCGACCATCGCTATACGCAAGGCTGCAATATCTGGAAAACATTCTTTACTAACGGTGGAGTGTTTACCCAAGAAATGCGTGACACCATTTATAATGTGACCAATGGTTTGCACAGCCAAGGGGATATCCCCTGGTTGACCGGTGAAGCCGCCAAGGGGCGGCAGCATGTGAACTTGGGTGGATGATTCTATTTGATGACAATCCAGCAAAAAGTCTTTTTTTGGAGCGCAGGCGTCCCGCCTGCATCTAAATATAGAGCAGGTATCCCAACTGTATCTATATATGACGATTCGGCAAAAAGATTTTTTTGGAGCGCAGGCGTCCTCGCCTGCATCATCATATAGTGCATTTTAGATGTTAGCATTACTATATATTGTATGGCTGTTTTCTGGAACGAACTTTTTGCCGGTTCGTCAATTCTATTTTTTCAAGTGAGACAATTCTACAATCTGACTTGGTATTGAGCGGTATCAACTATATAGAGAAAAATCAGGTCTGTTCAATGGCAGTTTATATACTTATCTACATACTTTTGTGTCTGTTAGTCGGTTTTTTAGGGCGTGATCGCACTCTCTATTTTTTAGGATATTTTATATTTTCACTTCTTCTTACTCCCATTGGAGGTTTACTCTTACTTGTCCCTTCTGAAGTACGAGAGAAAAAATCGAAATCGTGAATTGATCTGCATTTATGCTGTATGAACTATGATGGTATCCGAGAGTAGGAAGTGCGATGGAGTTTTTTAATTTCTTAAAAAATGAATCCGAGACATTTGGTATTAATCTCTTCCTACTTTTTGCTTTCACTGGAATCATTAATGCCCTAATTGTCGGGATTATCATTTATTCACTTGGAAGCCTGCCTCATGAAAGCCTGACCGTTTTTCTGCTTTTCGTATTCAGCATTGTTTCTTATATATACTTGAGAAAACGGTCTGAAGACCAAAACGCTCAAGCGGTGGAAGAAATTATTCAAAATATTCGTTTGCGGATATTGAATAAGATTCGAAAAGCCGAACTTACATCATTCGAAAAAATTGACCGCAGCAGATATTATACTGCATTATCAACGGATGCTTCTCTTATTTCTGAAGCCGCCAAGGCTTTTTCAACCCTTTTCTCTTCATCGGTGATTACAATTATCGCCTTTGTTTATCTCTTCTTTCTTTCCACAAAAGGTTTTTTTTTGATGCTAGCCTTGATTGGTGTGGCGGTATTGATCTTTCGTAGAAATTCCGGCCGTTTGGAGCATGAGCTTATTCAGGCGTCAGAAAAAGAAAATGAATTTTTCAACAAGGTTAATCATCTGATGGATGGTTTTGTGGAATTAAAAATCAACCAAAATAAAAATGAAGATTTATTCCACAATTATATCAAAGAAATATGCAATGAATATCGCTTAACCAAAATCGATTCTATGAACCATATGAACAATAATAATATTTTTGCCCAATCGTTTTTTTATATGTTGATTGGGTTTGCCATTTTTGCCTTTCCAATCTTAAGTTCGATGGACCCTTCCGTTTTGGTGCAGTTTGTTGTAGTGATACTCTTTATTGCAACAGGTCCTTTGTACGATGTGATTGGAACAGTCCCTTATGTTGAACGAGCCAACGTATCAGCAAAAACCATCCAGTCGTTGGAAAACGAATTAGAACAAATGCTGCACCAACAAGCTTCCCCTTTACCCGTCTTTGAATCTGAATCATTTCAATCGTTGGAATGCCATCAACTGCAGTTCGAATATTATGATAATGAGGGACAACCCGTCTTTCAAATCGGTCCCTTGGATTTTCATCTGAAACAGGGAGAGATTGTATTTTTGATGGGGGGAAATGGCTCGGGTAAGTCTACTTTCCTAAAGGTGATCACCGGCCTATATTATCCAACCGGAGGCCAACTGATCTGCAACAATCACGAAGTGAATCAAAAAAATGTTGCTTCTTACCGAGGTTTTCTCTCAGTCATTCTGCAGGATTTCCATTTGTTCGACCGCTTGTATGGAGTGGATATGGTCGTTCCCAACCGAGTGAATACCATGTTGGAAAAAATGGAGTTGCTCAATAAAACCTCCGTACTTCCAGATGGTTCGTTTGAGACCATCGAACTTTCTGCCGGTCAAAAAAAGCGGTTGGGGCTGATCGTTTCCGAGCTAGAGGATCGCGAGCTGTATATCTTTGACGAATGGGCCGCCGATCAGGATCCACACTTTCGTGAATATTTTTATTATCAATATCTTCCCGAATTGAAACAACGTGGAAAAACAGTATTGGCTGTGACTCATGATGAAAAATACTATGCGGCAGCAGACCGGTTGTACAAAATGGATTACGGGAGTATGGAAGAAGTTACCGATGAATTTCATTCGTCGCCATAGATTGAGGCTCGACCACGGATCACCCCCCTACACTGGGGTGAGCCGCAAGAGCACTCAAACGGTCGAAAGAGATAATCTTCGGTGTTTTCATAATCTATGGTAATAAACGTTCCACTCTCAATTGGTTTCAAGGCTCGAATCAGCAGATTTTCCACATCGGCTTCGGCATTGGGGTCGCAACTGTGCAAAAGTTTTCCCATGAAATACGGATCATGAATGTGGAGATTCTTTTGAAGTTGCAAGGAATACAATGTGACATTAGGTAGAATAAAACCGGTAAACGCAAAAAGGACATCACCAGACTGAAACGAGCGCAGCGACTGCAACCCTTCACCTTGCCGTGCTGTATTAAATATAATTTGAAATTGTTCACGATTGGGTTCGTTGGGAAAGACCGGAACTTCTTTGGGGTAAAACCTCATCGTCGAAGAAGTACCTCATGCGTAAGAGATTTCGGGGTGAATTGTTTTTGTACGAATTGAATGACAGAGGCTTCTGCAAAATCTTTGCAACTAAAAACATCCAGATACAAATCACGAGCCATGTCATTGGTATGAATGGTTATCGCACTGGTTTCGATAAGTTGAACGCCGGATAATCCGACTTCAATACCCTCTCCAAATCGTTCAACGACAGGGTGCCCAAATCGGACCATATTGATGATATCCGCAACATCCTGCAAAAACCGGCCAACCTGTTCTTTATCCAATATATTGTCATTGCAGCCTTTGATGGATGCGATCAGGTGTTTGCCGTAATAATATTCACCATTCACAACAATACGTCGATATTCACGCATTCCATTATCCTGTGATGAGTTCTGAAATGAAGACAAACATACAATTCAATGATTCATATATGAAATAGAACGTATACATATTTATTTCAAAAGATAGTATAGTACATATTCATCTCTTTGCAAAGAATTTTAAAGTACAAAAGTGATTTTTTGACGAATTTCGATTTTAAATTCATGTGGAAGATGATACAAGCTATAGTAGTGATACGACTTCATGATGAAAACAATACGCCAAATCTTTAAGATCTATGAGGATGAAGGCTATAAAGTTGCCTTGTTCTCAATTACTGGAACCCTGTTGTTTGCCGGCGTAGCAATTGGAAATGTTGCTGCCGATTCTCTTTTTATTGCTCGAGTTGGTGCTTCCCACTACCCCACCATCTATATGATTCTGCCCTTTGTCATGTTGGCGGTGACTCCGTTGATTGCTTTTATAACAAAAAAATTTGGTGTATACCGCCTTCAATTGATTATGCTTGCTTCCTTGATTGTCTTCGGACTCTTGATCCGGGGGATTTTGGTTTTGCCTTTTGGAAACGAATATAACCTGCTGTATTTGTACTATGCGATCAAACTGTATGCCAACGTCTGGTTTATTGTTTCGTTTACAGCTTTTTGGAATTTTGCGGATGCGTATTTCGATATAATTAGTGCAAAACGGCTGTTTGCTGTATTGAGCGGCGCCAGTTCACTGGGCACGATGTTGGGGAGTTCTTTGGTGTTACTAGCCACTCAGATGAATATAAATTCCAGTGAACTGTTTTCCATTTGGTCATTTCTGGCGGTTCTCAATATCATTCCTGTTGTGAAAATTCGATATCATTTTCGCCAAACCGAAGAAGAGATCGATCAAACTCTGACACCCATAAAACAATGGCGTGAATTTTTTAACACCCAATTGGGATCAAATTATGTCCGGTTGTTGATGTTGATCGCATTTTTTATTATGTTTATCTCACATTTTTGTGAATTTCAATATATGGTCATATTTGACGATTGGAGTGATGATGTCTCTTCACTAGCTGGATTGTTTGGAAATCTATATTTTTCGGTCAGCATATTTAACGCCTTGGTTACTTTTTTTGTTTACAATCGGCTGGTGATCTGGCTTGGTGTGCGTAATGTTGCCCTGGTTCAGCCTTCCGTGTATCTGTTGACTTTTTTGTTTTTTGTAATTTTCATCGATTCTACTTATTATTTATTTGGAGTTGCTGTTTTCGCCTTTTTTACCTATCAAGGGGTGCAAGCAGCGGTTGAATACAACAACTGGAATTTGGTTTTGAACGCATTGCCGCAAAATCAAAAATATTCCATCCGTACATTTATTGAAGGAATGATCGATCCACTTGGAGGCGCTTTGGCAGGAGGAACTCTGCTCATTTTAGACCGGCATTTTGAATTCCCTTCGATTCATGTAGCATTGATCAGTCTTGGTTTGGCTGCAATCTATTTAATTCTTATTTTGTTTCTTCGTCCTTTGTATTTGAAATCAATGATCCACAACTTGCGGATGGAGTGGTTAGACTTCTTTCAATCGGATCAAAATGTTTTGGGGAAACTTTCCCCACAGGTGTTACACAATCTTACACGCGCTCCTCTCACGAAAGATACAGTCAAAACTGTTTGTTCGATTCTATGGTTGAACAACCGCCGTTTGTCAGTCGATACAATGTTTCAATATTTGGAACATAAGCCGCCTTCTGAATGGCAGCCGGTTCGGGAATTTGTTGAAAAACGAAATTTGATGCAAGATGAAGACGTATCATTTTCTATAAAAAATAAAGTGTTGGGGTATTCCAAACAGTTTCGAAATACGATCCTCAATCAGTTGCATTGGCATCAAATATTCCCCCTGTTTGATCGTGCTTCAGACGATACGTTTTTCGCCCACACAACTCATTTGTGGAAACAAGGGGATCTGAGAGATATAAAAAAAATAGTGAGCAACTCTTTAGAAAAACTTGAGGGGACTGATGAAGACAAACAGTGGGCCCTTTCTGTGATTCAACAAACGAACCATCAACCGTTTTGCAAAACGGTTGTTCGTTATTTGAATGATCCCAATTCTCAAGTGCGGCAAGCCGCTCTAAATTGTTTGTGTCAATTAACCGGACCCGGCGCCTCTGCATTGATTCCTTACTTAATAGAAAATTTACACCAAGGTTCAAGCGAACAAAATGTTCAAATCCTTATTGCTCTTAGAAAGATAGGGGATTCAAATTGCCTTGCTCCATTGCTGCAAAAAGCAGAATCTTTTTCACCAAATGAATTGCGACAGATTTCTCAATTGCTCATTGAGATTGGAACTCGAAGCCTCCCTACCTGTGTAGAAGTGGTTCAAAATCCTGAATATCCTTATGCAGGCCGTTCATTGGCGGCGAGAACCATCTCAAAGATCGCGCTGCCCCAATTGCAATCCATGTGCAAAGAATTGCTTTATCGTGAAATTGAAGCGGGCTACAAGAGTCTTTATTTTCAACATCAAATCCAATACCATGCGCATCACTCTTCCGGCTTACGTGTGCTGGCAAAATATTATAAAGACCGATATAACAGTTCTTTCGAATTTATTATTAATGTGTTAGCTCTCGCCGGCCAGTTGCCAAATTATGAATCTCTTATCGCGGCTCTGCGTTCCAATAGCCCCAAGATGAAAGGCAATGCGATTGAAACTTTGGAACAGGCAGTGAGTCAGTCGATATTCAAAAAAATTCTGCCGGTGTTTGATGGACGGTCTGGAAGCCAGCAGATCGAATTTTTTCAAAAGCATTTTTCTGCAGAAGTGTGGTCGATTCCTCAAATTGTCGAACGGGCACAGAATAGCCGAATCGATTTAGAACGGGCGGCTGCCATTCAAGCCTATTGGGATATGAATCAAAAAATTTCCATAAATCAACTTCAAAGGGGGGTCAACAAAGTTCAAGAAGGGAATTCTCATGAGAAAAGATATCTTCAAACAAATCACTGGATATCGAAAAAAACTATATTGACTCTGATGGAACAAAACAATTCAGGAATAAGCCAAGACTCTCCTATCGAAATTATCGATGTGTGTATACGTTCGATAGTATTTTCCCACTTGGCTATTAACGATCTCATTCTACTGCTGCATCATGTTTCTACAATTGAATTGAATGAAGGTGAGAAATTATCAGGGTTTGATCCCCAAAATCCTTGTGTTCATGTAGTCAAAAGAGGACTTATGTATTCTCTAGATAATGAAGAGGATCAACGTCACGAAGGCGAGTCGATTGGGGAATCTTGTTTGGTGGATACTCATCCGATGGTTTCAGACTTTGTTGCAAAAACACCGGCACGGCTCTATAAATTTCAAAAAGCGGACATACTTCAGCAGGCGAATCGGAATTCCCATCTTGCACGTATGCTGCTTGAAGCAAAAATCGCAGGAATTTTCTCTAATGGAAAAACAACATAAAAGAAGCCTATCATTGCTTTCACTTTCTATGCTTTTTTTACTTCCCATTTTTTTTGTTGGGGTTTTCATCTTAAGTCTGCAAACCGGCCAGCGTATTTATCGGATGATTGAGAAAGGATTTGACCGGAAATTAAACGCGATTAGCACATCCGTCAGCCATTTTATTGATGGACACGTAATGGTAAATGATATTTTCACTTCATACAACATCACTGGACTCACATTCGATACCCACCGAAAGCATTTTTGGGGGATTGACCAAAAATCGGACCGTCTTTGCATGATTCATCCAGAGCATGGTGGGGTGGAGCATGTTATTCCCGGTCAACATGGGCTGATTGACTTGGATTATCATTCTCCATCCAAAACTCTGTTTGGAGTAAAAGCATCCGGTGAAATTTGGGCTGCCAGTTCTTCTAATTTTAAGAAGATGACCTATATCGCTTCCACTGATCTTGAATGCCGGGGCATTGCCGTTGATCCAAATCAAGAGCGGATGTATCTCATTGGTGAAAAATTGGCAGCTTACAATTTTTCTCAAGAAAAGTTGTATATTATAGACGCCCGCTCATTTTCTCACTGCACCGGCTTGGCATACAATTCAACAGAAAATTTTCTGTATACATTTGATAACAAGAATAAACGTTTGTTGAAACTTGACCCTTGCCAAGGGACCATTCAAACCGAAACAGAGATTGCCTACATTAAAAAAACTTCTCTGGATTTGGAATTCAACAAATCTTTGGATGAGCGACAATTTAAAGAAGCCTTGTATTATGACCGTATTCGCAAGACTGGAGATGCAGAATTACGCGATCGTAGTTGGAAGTATTTAAACATCCTTACGAAACAGATATATCATCAAATTCAAAATCGGGAAACTCAAATAACGCAATTGAATGGGATTGCCTGCAATGGCTTGGCATTCGGACCTGATTCTCAAACATTGTATAGCGCTGCCAATCAGTTAATTCAAATTGATCCCGAAGATAGAGCAATCTCACCTGTTGGGTGGGCACCGAACTTTCGCAGCCATACGAGCAGTTCTTATTTGAGCTACGTACTGCCCATGAGACGAATTAAACAGAAATTGGATATCACTTATCTTTATACATTTATCCGGCCAGAGAATGAATCGATTGACTCAATCGCTTATGTGTTGGATGCGAATGTAGATGACAACCATTCTATGATTGGCGATCGAGATTCATTTCCCTCCGGCGCGGGACAGGACATCTATGGAACTGTCCAAGTTGGGGGGCTAAAACAAACCCAACCCATTTATTGGGAACAGTGGGGATGGATCAAAACCGCGTATGCCCCCATTTACGATTCATCCAACGAAGTACGCGGAGTTATGGGAACGGATATCAACGTGTCTGTCATTAATTCAAAAACAAGAAACGCCACGATACGAACCGTTGTTATTGGTTTTACAGCTTTTGTCTTATCGTGCTTTTTGGTGTACATCGTGTGTTTGGCTATAATTCGTCCAATTCAACATCTTCGCGAAAAAATGTTTATTGTGGCCTCAGGTCAATATGGAGAAGAAGCCCATGTTCAAGGTTCGCGGGAACTACGGCAAATGGCGGAAGCCTTTAATCAAATGAGCCGCTCGCTACACACCTTTTTTGAAAACCAATCTCAATCCCTTCAAACATTGCAAGAGCGAATTGCTACAATGCGCTTGCGCCATAGACTTACCCGCGCGATTGTGCATCGCGTTGAAAGTGATTGCTATTCTATTCAAATCTATCAAGATTGTACCGGCCAACAATCAAACCTATCGGGATGCATCCAGCACGAGAATCATCTCTTGCTGTGGCTTGGGAACCAAATGGATTCTCCAGAAGGGCGTGAAATGCTTAACCATCAAATTTCGACCTTCTGCCATCATATACTATCTCTGCCAACCCTCCCTAAGGAAAGATTGGAGATATCTCTGCCTTATTGGTTTAAGTCTGGGGTCACAGCCTTTCTTTGGATAGAGAATAATAGCGGATCATTTTGGATACATACAAAGGAAACTCTTTCTTGTATCTTACTGGATAGTAAGGAAGAGTGGAACAAATTGATTCAGTTAAACAACCGTGATTCGATTCTTTCCAGTAAGGAATGGGTGTTTGGATATGAACAAAATATGAAATGGCTATTAAACCAGCCATGGTTTCAAGTGGATTCCCATCAAAACAGTAGGCAAGTAAAAAAACAATTGGAAGAAAGACCCCCGGCGCCGCCTATTGTTTATTTGGAGAAGAAGCCATGATGGACACGATGGATAATTTTTTTGTTTTAAAACAAATTCAGCCTTTCGACCGGCTGCACGATCTCGAATTGTATATATTGGCTTCTGCAACTGACCGAGTTGAATATACTCCCAATTTGCTGATCGCTGCCAAAGACAATTTTTTGCACCATTTGTATGTTGTGTTGGAGGGTGAATTGATACGAAGCGACAAACATTCACTCCCATCCATTGTTGGATTGGGATCACTCCTTTACGATTGGCCGTTGAAATATGACCTTCTTGCGTCGGCCAGTGGAGCTGTATGTCTTAAAATCGGGAAGTCTCATTTCATTACCTTGATTTATGAATGCCCCCATTTTACGACTGCACTTTTGCAGCATGCTGGTGAAGAAACCTATTACAATCAGGAGTAGAGCTGATTTAATGCGTCTCCAAATTCAAATTATTCTCTTGTTTGTTCCTATTTTTTTGGCCATGATTGTAACAACGGGAATCAGTCAATATTACACCGAGCGTGATGAACTCCGGTGGGGAGCCAAAGAGGAAATTATGGCATTTGCGATTTCAATCGCAGAATTTGTTGATCCAGCTTTGTTCTCAGAAAATATTCACTCCTCTACTTCATCTACCTCACTTTCGAAGTTCAAGGCTCCCCTTCAACAAATTTTTTCTCATGGTCTGATTCGACATTTAGCATTTTATCCCAAAAATTCCAACGTTTCCTGTTTTGAGCTGGGTGAAGATCCAGTTGTTCCAATTAACTCGTTTTTATCCGACTATCGTGGGAAAATTCAGCAAGATATCGATTCTAACAAACATTCCAATCACACCATAGTAAGTGATTTTCATACAGCAAATTCACCCAATTTTCCAGATACTCTCTATGCCATAGCCCCAGTTACTGATGGAGTAGGAAATCTATTGGGCATCGTGGCACTGGAAAAAGATATTTCATATATCAGTCAAGAACTGTTTCATATTATGGAACTTATGATTGTAGATGGAATTGTATTGATATGTTTGGGAATTTTGGTATTGGTTCTTTTGTCCAATCTCATTGACCGTTCTATTCGAAGGCTTACTACAACCTTTTCTAATTCAACTCCTGAAGGTGAAATGACATATATCGAATCAATGCCGATTCGTGAATTTCATGAATTAGGCCAAGCGTATAATATAATGTCTGATGTTTTGGAAGAGCAAAAAAAGCGCAAAACCGAAACAAACTTCATGATTTCTCCGTATTTATCTTCTGAGTATGAGTATACTAAATATTTTCAAGAATATTGGAAACCAATCCACATTACTTATCATCCTTTCAGAATTGCAGGATGCATGATAGGTTTTCCAAAAGATCATTTTTTTACAATCATTCAAACTAAAAGCGTGTCGCGCTGTATCGCCGGCCAGCTCGACTGGCATACCAGCGATTCCCTCAATGCCCTGATGAATACCTCCAGCCTGAATACTTTTTTACATTCTTATTTGAAAGAAAATGCAATTCCAGATGTTTATTCTTACCTAATAGATATTACACAAGTAAAGCAATTTCAAGGTGTTGAAATAGGATATCCGATTGAAACTTCCAAAAAATATTCTATGGAACCTGATTCACCCCCCTTCTTGAAAGAATCGTTTTTGCAAATAGATTCGGAACCTTATTTTTTTCACACATTTTCAGCGGAATATACTGAAATATTTAAAATGTTTCTCCAACATGAACTTAATATGAAATCGAAATTGGAGATTTCTACTTTGTGTGATGCTTTTTCAGAGGAGATTGAAGGTTCACTTGTTATTCTGCAGTAGTGAGTATAAAATATTTTCTTTCCCATTCCCCCCATTGAAATGGGGGAGGTTAAGAGGCAATGTCATTAACTTAAGAAAAACTTGGGGAGTGTCATCGGGAGGGCGAATCTCCTGATGAGCCGGTTTCTTCCAATACTTTCGATTCACCAGCCAAGGCTCGGCGTGAGCCTCGCCCTCCCGAAACTTGCCCACACGCTTAAGTTAATGACATTGGTTTAGGAGGAGGTCAAAATGGACTATCCCTAACCTTCATTTAACAATGAGAGACAGATTCTGAAAATTTACGCGTAAGAATCTAATATTCTTTTTGACAAGATGGCTACACTATATTATATCAGAATAAAACAATATTTTTTTAATCACTTGTCATTCATTGTAAATTCATGCAATACTTTTGAGGACAATATTACAATGTGCGGTTATTTCTATATCAAGTATTGGGCGTGTGGGTGAAAATCTTATTATGTATTTCTTGTACTCTCCAATACTGATGAGAATTATAAACGATTTGAAATTTATACTTGATGAGAGCAGTTGAGGAAGGGATTCAATGAATCAAGAGAATCACAAAGATTATTCAAACAACACATCGGAAGAATTTCACGATGCAAGTTCAGAAGGACAATCAGAGTCTAAGAATAAAAATTCAGGTAAAAAAAAGATCGGAAAACATTCTCAATCATCCTGGTGGGCCAAGACACGACTCTATCTGGAGTTATTCCTTTTCCTTATGGTTCTAATAATTATCGTGTTTTGGAATCGCATCTTCATTGTTATCCATTCGGGAGAATTGGGCGTTTTTTACAGAACGTTTTATCAAGGAACAGTGTTGGACAAACCTCCACGAGGTGAAGGATTGAACATAATCTTTCCATGGAATCGCATATACATTTATAATATTCGTGAACAACAAGTCACGCATCTGTTTCATGTTCTTACACGGGAAGGATTGAATGTATCTATTGAAATATCAATACGTTACCACCCAAAACGTGACGGCTTTCATTTAAACTATTTGCATAAAGAATTTGGACCTAATTACTTAGATGTCGTTATTATCCCTGAAGTCCAATCCGCATTGCGGTTCATCATCGGAAAGTATGAACCCCAGGAACTTTATCAAGCCGATTATGGTTTGTTGGATGCAGCCCTGAGTGAATCTTTGTTACAACTCACTGAATCTTATGTGGAGCTGGTGGATTTGCTGGTGATGAAAATCGAGTTGCCGCCTTTGGTGAAGAATGCGATCGAAGAAAAGTTGATGGAAGAACACAATGCAGAAAAATATGCCTATCTATTGATACAAGCCCAACAAGAAGCGAAACGGAAAGCGATATTGGCACAAGGGATTCGAGATTTTCAAGATATTGTGGCAGAGGGAATATCA
Organism: uncultured bacterium; assembly: GCA_964516245.1. GTDB lineage: Bacteria > Hinthialibacterota > Hinthialibacteria > Hinthialibacterales > Hinthialibacteraceae > CAZEZQ01. The sequence goes on from CAZEZQ010000002.1 coordinate 15,750, forward strand.
AATGAACTGCTTCGTTGGCGTGGGATTGAAGCCACCTTGGAACTTGCCCGCTCACCCAACTCCAAAATTGTCGTGATAGGAGGGGCGGATGGCCTTCCACTAATTTTGAATACCGACACTGCGAGTCTATCGGGAAAAAACGTGATGAATGCTTCAAACATCAATAACGCGACTTCATCATATTATGGATCCGATCCCGGATTTAGTCCGGGGTCGTCGGCCTCGTTTTACGAACCAACTTCCTCAATTTTAAAGACTTCACCAACACAGTAATGTTGTGGAAAACACTCTTGTTTGCTTTTAGCGAAATTCTAAAAGCATACAAACACGAAGGGAAAACGGTTATGAAAGATTCTTTGGTGGAGTGTATGAATTTGTTTTTTCATTTGTGTATTCTTTTGTGCCTGTATTTATTCATACCGGCAATGGATTGCCTTGGACAAGCTTCACAAGACAATATCACTTTGCGTGTTTGCGCTTATGAAGGATATACAGAACCTTTTGTCGATGATTTTGCCAAACGAATTCAAAAACAATTCAATGTGAATGTTGATTTTGAAATCACCATAGCTCCTAATCCAGACGTAATGTTTTATAGGGCATTTGATAGAAAAGCGGATTTGATCACGCCTACCCACAATCTATACAAAAGCAAGGTCTGGCCATTTATAGAGAATAGAGTCGTTCACCCAATCAATCTTAGCCAAATTGAAAATTATAAACATGTGCTGCCCGTGTTTCAAAAAAATTCTTATGTAACTCAAAATGATAATGTGTATGGAACCCCACTTGCGGCAGGATATTATGCTTTGGCTTACAACGCAGACAAACTAAATGAGCCCCCCACGAGTTGGGATGTACTATGGAATAGTGATTTTAAAAATCAATATTCGATTTCAGAAGATTATTTTGATTGCAATATTTATATTACAGCCTTATCGATGGGAGTACCCTATGAAAATCTCTATAATCCAGGCGCCATTTTTCAGGAAATTCCACTCCACCGGCTTCGTGGACGGCTCAATCAATTGGCGAGCAATGCATTTTCATTCTGGGAAAGCACACCCAATGTGGAAGAGATGAAAGAATTATCACTGGTGACTACATGGGGATACGCAGTGGTCCAAGCCAATAAGCAGGGAATGAACTGGAAAATGGCGTCTCCAAAAGAAGGTACTACAGCCTGGTTTGACCACTGGTCTATCACTCATGCGGTCGAAGCCGATTCTTTAAAATATCAAATATGTATGGAATGGTTGAATTACGCACTATCCAAAAAAGTGCAAGAGCAAGCCGTTCGACTGTGGGGCAACACACCCGTTACGACAAATGTATTGGATTTATTCAATGAGGAGGAAATTGACACGTACAAGATTGCGAACAATGAATACTGGTCGCAAATTTCGTTTTGGGAAGTGATGGATGCCAATACCATTCGAGTGGGGCAAGCTTTGTGGCGTTATGCGATGGCTCAAAAGACATCTCAAGATCGAATGGAAGAATATTTTCAAGATGTACGGCAAACAATTGAAAGCCAAGTCATGCCGCAACGATCCAAACATTTAGGGCAACTTGATTTTTCCCGCAACGGTGAAAACGGACAACCAACTGGTTTGGAAGCGAATCAAGCGGAATTTTCAGCACAAATTGCCGACGATCTTTTGCACCGTATGCGTGTAATGGCCATTAAACGACGCACAACTATGAACGAACTCTTGGAAGAAGCAATATTCGATTACTTGAAAAAGAATAATGAATTGCCTGCCAGTCGGCGCTAGAACCAGTGAAAAGAGATTACAGTTGGCCATGCAAAATTGTAAGATTGGGTTTTGGATGTAATGGTTTTGACCAAGATAGCATAGAAATCAGTTCTTGAAGATGGTGCGTGGATAGCACACCGGCGTTCAAGAACAACAATGACTTCCATCCCCTTTTTTGGGCTTGCTGTATGATTTGACGATGTACGCCAACCGGATCATCCAAAGGAAATGTGGCGCTTCTTGGTAACGCCTGGTAATGGAGACTTGGACGCGTGGAATCATAAACCATCGATTCGTCACCCCATGGTGGATCACCAAAGATGAGATCCGGTTCATAGGTTTCTGGAAGCGAGCGAAACAAATCACTCTCAACAATTTGAATGTCAACCTTATGCAAGTTCACATTCGTTTGGGCTAAAACAATGGCAGCTGAATCAATTTCTACTGATACAATTTGAACCTGATCTTTGAGGTCTTTCTTCAATGAGATTGCCAAAGCGCCACAGCCCAATCCCACTTCAAGCACTTGAAACGATCTTTTATCATAGGGTGATTGTGAATGGATGTACTCTATGATGGCATCAATCATATAACTGGTTTCTGGGTCGGTGATGTATGCCCGGCGGTCAATAAGAAATTCATTACCTCGAAATTTCAATTTGCCTATGATATAAGCGAGAGGATCTCCCATGAGACGGCGTTTGATAGCTCGCCGCAGCTTTTCTGAATCGTTTCCCATGGTTTGCCAAAGAATTTTCATTTCACTCATAAGAAGATTCATATCGAAATCAACAAATTGATGAAAATCGTTTTGGACTTGCTGAAGTTGCTCTTTTAAGAAAACTTCTATATCCATTATATATCCCATTCGTATCAAATTCTCTGAACTGTGATGTCATGGTAGATGGTACTGTAAATGATGTTCTGGCAAAAAGTCTTTACTTGTGATGCAGACATCTTGTCTGCATCAACATATAGTGCAGGCAAGATGCCCGCACCACAATATAGATATCCTCACAAATCTTACTTAATTACTCTTTTTGCCGAAACGTCTATAAATGAGATTATCGTTGCACAGATATTTATGTTGCAATTGCTGTTGACAAGTGAAATGAGAACGATTTACGAAAGTGATAACATCATTATATTATTCAAATCAATTAATATTAAACCATGAAAATCATAAATCCAATCCATATTGTCAAATTTAGTAGCAAAATATAGCGAAAGAAAATTGACATGGATACTTTTTTCTAATATAGTACAATCTCTCTTTTCATAAGTACCAAACTTGTGCTAAATGCTTCGAATTGGATTTTTTGAAATGATGAACCACCAAAATGCTTTTCTTGCGATAGGCCGTACGATTTTACTCTATTCATTTTCTCTTATTATCGGTGTTATTTTTTCAGGATGCGCAATGCGGTCTATGCACTACAAATCGTTTTTGGAATTGCACGAAGAAGCTACTGAAAACTATACTTCACAGGTTTTTAACACTCTCGTAATGATGTGGGAAGATGGTGAACTCCCCATCTTATTCAATATCGAAGCTGGAGCCTCCTTATGGACACCAGGATACTCTTTGACTATAAGCGGCTTGGTACTACCTTTATTTGATGCAGACCAATCCAGCCTGACAACCACCGCAGCGGGAAATGAAACGGTTACCAATCAAATTCAATTTAATGATTTTGGTTCGGATGCAATGTTGCGAACCACCATGATATACGGTTATTTGTGTTTTCCAATCGATTTTGGAGATGGATTGATATTGCCCAATGGCTCACTTTATACGATAGTGGATATTCGTGATACGCCGGAAGGTTTATCCAAATGGCGAAAGTTGAAAGACAATCGTTATATGGGTGTACCTGAAGAAAAGCAAGAAGATTTTGTCCGTTTCGCTCGAGACATTGTGTATTGGACACGAAACGCAGATCCCAATCCAAAAGATCTCATTTCGATTCCTGGAAGTTTGTATCGTTTTTCTGTAACATATTCTTCATCGATAAAAGAACTGGCTCAAGCGGTATTATCCTATGAAGAAGCGAAGAAGGGATTGAAGAATGCCCAAGAAACAGTACAGCAAGTTCAAACTGAATTTGACCAATTAAAGCAGGAAGCGAAGACCACCCAAACAAATCCTGCGATCATGCAAACCCTTCTTCAAATCAAGCAAGAGGATGTTCAAACCAAACAACAGCAATTGGCTTCGTTAAGTTCACAAATCATGCAAGCGGAGAGTAAGATAAACCAAAAAAGTTCAGAATTGAATTTATTGGTGGCGTCAATTGTTGGAAGCCTGAATAAAGTAGAGAAATACGATCCCGAAGTTGCAAATGAAACCATACAAAATATCATCAACTTGTTTAATGAACCGGTCGAAAAGATATTGCATGGGGATGACAAGGCATTAAAGAAATATAGCAACATGCTGGCTGAACCTTCAGCACTCGATGCAAAAGAATCAGTAGATGATCTCTACCGGGAAAGATTCGAATCGCTGCCACTTCAATTTAATCCAGCTGCTGGCCAAGCCCTGCAATAAATGTATTGTCCAAATCTATAAAATGAGAATGGAGTCCATTATGCGGAAATTGCTTATTGTTTGTTTGCATATATTTCTTGTTTCCCCTTTATTGCATGGACAAACTTTACCTCTTCCTGAGCTAACAGGTCCCCATCCAGTTGGCACCACAATCCGTCACTTTATTGATGATTCTCGGGAAAACACGTTTACGGATGATCCAGATGATGCACGAGAATTGGTGGTTCAAATTTGGTACCCCACCATATCTGGAAATACCGCGCCGTTAGTATACATGCCGGATGCGGATGTCATCGGTCCTCAGGCGCGATCCATTGGCTTTCCATTTCCGCAAGAGTTGGAAGATTATTATCAAGTTTTGGATAGCCACTCAGTTGTAGACGCTCCTGTTGCTATCAATGAAAGCGGCTACCCATTGCTTATATTTTCGCATGCCTGCTCGGCCATGAAAACACAAAATGTGTATCAAATGGAAGAATTGGCAAGCCATGGATACATTGTGGCAGCCATTGCCCATACTTATAATAGTCTGGCGGTTCGATTCCCCGACGAACGAGTGATCAATTGGGTGGCAGAATCAACTATCAAAAACGATGAATTTTTTCGCCATACAGATGACGTAGACTTTGTTCTCGACCGCTTAACCGACCTCAATTCAGACGACCTTTCAGGATTGTTCACCAACCGCTTAAATTTAGACCGAGTAGGCGTATTCGGGATGTCAGTGGGGGGAGCCGTAGCTGCATTGGCAACCATATCCGACCCACGAGTTGACGCCGGGATCAATATGGACGGAACTCTTTGTTTTTTGGATGTTGAAGGAGTGCCTGATTTTACCGAAATCTGCGATCAAGGCATTGATGATCCCTTCATGATTATGTTGCATGATGGACATCTATTGGAAGATGAAAACACGGATCCCAATACGGTTCTTCGTGGAGGGGGAAATGTAGTAACAATTTCAGATACAGCACATTTCGATTTTTCAGAAATCCCTATGGTTTGGAACCTTGCTGGTTTGGATGGTGTGTATCCTGCCGCACAAAGCGAAGATCCAGTACGGGTGGTTCGAATCTTTACAGATTATTCTCTTGCATTTTTTAATCAACATTTAAAAGATATACCCGAACCAATTCTTATGGGAGATTCGCCCAGTTATCCTGAAGTGGCTATGGAAGTGTTTGCTCCCCAAACCAGTTCGGTCCCGTTTTATTCGGCGTATGAATAATCGAATCTCAGTATAATACAAACTATTTTTGTTCGAATGAAACGTATAAACATTAAAAACAACTTTCAGTAAGAAATGAGAAATAATCGTATATGAACAAAGTGAGTTCGATAGCCGCCCGCTCCAATACGCTCATTGATTTGCTCCGGCTTCGCTCAGAAGAACATCCAAACCGGCTGGCCTATATATTTCTAAACAACAATGAGAGCCAGAACAATTCCACGTTAACGTTTGGTGAATTGTTTCAAAGGGCTCAAGCGATAGCATCCAGACTGCAATCTTTGGAGATGGAAGGAGAAAGAGCCATGCTCTTTTACCCTTCGTGTATGGAATATCTGGAAGCATTTTGGGGATGTATTCTAGCCGGTGTAATAGCTGTACCTCTATATCCACCTCGTCCCAACCGGAGTTTCGACCGCTTTTTAAACGTAGTGAGAAACGCGGATGCTCGAGTCGCCTTAACGACCACTAACGTGATTAAAGAATACAAATCTCGGTTCGATCATGAAAGTCATGTAGCCAAAATGACATGGATTGCGTCTGATGATGTGAGTACATGTGAATGCACTCATTGGCAACCACCATCTATATCGCGTGAATCAATTGCTTACCTCCAATATACATCCGGTTCAACATCGACACCCCGTGGAGTTATTGTAAGCCATGAAAATTTACTGGTTCACAATCAGTTGATGAAAGAATTATTGGGCCATCCAGAAGGCTCAACTATGGGCGCATGGCTTCCGCTCCATCACGATATGGGTTTGGTTGGTTTCGGCATTCAAGGTCCATATATTGGAGGGCCAGTGTATTGGCAAACTCCATTCGATTTCTTAAAAAAACCGATTCGATGGTTAAAAATGTTATCCGACCATCAAGTCTACACGACAGCGGCACCAAATTTTGCGTATGAAATCTGTGCCGCCAAAACCACATTGGAACAACGGGAAGGATTGGATTTGAGCCATTTGAAAATAGCGTACAACGGTTCCGAACATATACGGGCCAGCACTTGTGAACGTTTTATTTGTGAATTTGAACCGTATGGATTTGATCCCAAATCCCTGGTTGGGGCTTATGGTATGGCGGAATTTTCTCTGATGGCGACCTGTGGACACATAGAGAAAATGCAATCTTTTGTTGTGGTGAACCGTGAAGCGCTGGATTTTTCTGAAGTCCAAGTTGCTTCTGAAAATTCCATGAAATCTGTAAAACTCATGAGCAGCGGCCGGATCGCGGACGAAGTTAACTTGCGGATTGTCGATCCTTGGGCACTCACAGTACTTCCATCTAACCGAATTGGAGAAATATGGCTCTCGCATGGCAGTGTAGCCAAAGGATATTGGGATGACGGCCAAGCTACACAAGACACGTTTCATGCTTATATTGCTGATACAGGTGAAGGGCCTTACCTGCGAACTGGAGACTTGGGATTTGTGTTTGAAAACGAGCTGTATGTAACCGGCCGCTTAAAAGAAGTGATTATAATAGAAGGCCGCAATCATTATCCCCAAGATATTGAGCAAACAGTGGAACAAATCCATCCTGCCATCCGAACAACAGGTTGCGCTGCCTTTTCGATTACAGAAAATGATGAAGAAAAACTTGTTGTTTTAGCTGAACTGGACCATCGCTGGAAGCAAGTCGACACATATTCTTCTCCTTTTCAAAATGAACATTTATCAGAGCGAGTTATTCATCTGCCCACACTGCGAAAAGAAATACGAAAAGCCATTTCAGAAGTACATGATGTACGTCTACACAAAATTGTGTTCTTGAAGTTTGGCCAAGTCTTAAAGACCACCAGTGGTAAAACCCAAAGAACTGCATGCCGCAATGCGTATTTGTCTGGATTGTTGGAGACGGTTGAAGAATTGTCTAATTTAAATGTAGGCTAATCTTTTGTCGTACGGCTTTGAACGGAAAATATACGTAATTCGATTTCTTTCACAATCTCTAATTCATGCGGAATGATGAAAAAGTGATCGCCTGGATAAAATTTTGAAAAAAAATAATTGGCCGTATGCTGTTTCCATTCTTGCAGATCGTGTGGTGATACAAAGGGGTCTTCCAATCCCCCAAAAGCCGTGATTGGGTAAGGACAGGGGTCTTCTTCTTGGTATAGGTATGTCTCACACAGGGTGAAATCTGCACGCAAAATTGGTAATACAATTTGCAAGAGTTCTGGATGGGTAAAAACTTCATCTGGCGTGCCTTGCTTTTTCTGTATCTCTAATTGAAATTCCCTGTCTGGCAAAAGATGCAAAAGCTGATCGCGTTCACAAATATGAGGTGCTTGTCTTCCTGATACGAAAAGATGATCGGGCAAGGGCAAATTTTGTCTTCTCAATTCTCGTGACACTTCATACGCCACTAATGCACCCATGCTATGGCCATAAAAGACAAATGGAGGGTGGAATAAAGGTCGGTATTCGTTTATTACATACTTCAACATCGAACTCATCTCAGTGAATGGCCGATCTTTTAACTTCGATTCTCTGCCGGGATATTGTATTGGCACGACATGAATGGAATGATGTGTCAATGATTTCCACTTGTGAAAGATGGACGAACCTTTTCCAGCAAAGGGAAAACAGAACAATCGGATTTCATCGATAGACATATTGAATAGTTCTAATGTAACATGTGCTTCATTACTTTGGTAATTGCATGTAACAAAATTATATATCTGCTAATTATTCAGAATTTTTAATGTTCTGTTCCATATGTTTTCTAAGACTCAGCGGCCTCATATCGCTCCAAACTTCTTCAATATAATCAAGACATTCCTGTTTCGTTCCAGATTTTCCAACATCGCTCCAACCCAATGGATTATCCCGATCGGCTGGCCAAATCGAATATTGCTCTTCGTGGTTAATCACAACTTTATAAATGATATTTTCATTGGTTTCTTCAGCAACCATAAACAACTCCATCTCTATGTAAAATATTTTTACAATTAAAATTAAATATTGGTTTCAAATACTTAAAAAAAGTCGTACGCGTAGAGATCTATAAATCAATAACGCCTAATTAAATTCTTATGAAAGGATATTACAAATAGAACGAAAAATCAAAGGTTTAAGTCCAGAGAAAAACTTTTACACATAAACAGAAAATCGTCAATGTCCAAGTCTACATAGTATACATTGGAAACAAATTTTTCTAAAAAGACTGTGAGTTTACCATTGTTTTTCATGCAAATTATATCATAATTGACACGTTCAAATCACAATTCTTTATTATTTGAATTTTCGTTTGCGGAAGTGTACTAAAAAAACTATTGTCAATTAGAGCAATCTTAAACGAATACTTATAGAGTATTAAAAATTATATATAAATAGCGCAATTTACCATGGCGGATAAAGCAAAGAACAATTTGAAAAGTCAAGATATCCAAAATTGGCTCATTACCGAAATTTCAGAGAGATTCGAGTTAAATCTAGATGAAATAGGCGTAAATGAACCGTTTGGTTATTTTGGAATTTCTTCCAGCGATGCAGTTATATTAATAGGAGACCTTGAGACTTATATAAACCAATCGGTCTCACCAACAGTGTTGTGGGATTATCCTACGATTGAAGAATTATCAAATCATCTTGCAAATAATCAACAGAAAAAGCAAGCATCACCAGCGAATCTTCACAGTGTAAATCAAATGGAAGATGTAGCTGTAATTGGAATGGCATGCCGTTTTCCGGGCGCCAATTCATTGGAAGAATTTTGGGAATTACTGATTCAGGGAAGATCATCCATTGGTGAAATTCCACAGGACAGGTGGGAGATCGATTCGTATATCAATTCGGGTTCAACACAATCTGGTGAAATGAACACTCAATGGATGGGTGCGATAGACAAGCCATATTGCTTTGATGCTTCTTTTTTCGGAATCTCCCCCAGAGAAGCCGAAAATATGGATCCCCAACAGCGTGTGCTTTTAGAGGTCACTTGGGAAGCGTTTGAACATGCAGGGATACCAATTCAATCTTTGCGCGGGTCAGACACTGGAGTATTTATCGGGATATCGACTGATGATTATTCACGTCCCGCGCCACCACAACCAGAGCATTTCAATGCGTATTTTGGGAGCGGCAATTCTGCTAGCATTGCCGCCAATCGACTTTCATACGTTTATGATTTTCATGGTCCCAGTATATCACTTGATACGGCTTGTTCATCTTCTCTGGTAGCCATTCATTCTGCCTGTCAAAACATCCAATTGAATGAATGCGATATGGCCGTTGCCGGTGGTGTGAATTTGATTCTTTCACCAGATTTTCATGTGGTGTTTTCTCAAGCAAATATGCTGGCGGAAGATGGACGATGCAAAACATTCGATGCCTCAGCCGATGGGTATGTGCGTAGTGAAGGTTGCGGCGTCGTGATTTTGAAACGATTATCCCAAGCCGTTGTGGATAACGACACAATACTTGCCGTGATACGCGGGACTGCCGTGAATCAAGATGGGCGCAGTAATGGTTTAACAGCTCCAAACGGTCCATCCCAACAAGCGGTAATTCGAAAAGCACTCCAAAAGGCAAAGTTAGAACCCCATCAGATAAATTACATCGAAGCCCACGGAACGGGAACATCGTTGGGTGATCCAATCGAAATGGAAGCGCTGAAATCAGTTCTGCTTGAGCATCGAGATAAGAATTTTCCTTGTTTTATCGGATCAGTGAAAACCAATATCGGTCACTTGGAAGCCGCCGCGGGAATTGCCGGATTTATAAAAACGGTTATGATGCTGCAACATCGGGAAATTCCGCCGCATTTGCATCTTCAGAAGCTGAATCCCCATATAGCGATTGATGGATTGCCGATTTCCATTCCAAAGCATCGTATCCCATTGCAAAGCGCATCAACGTCTCATGTGTGTGGAGTAAGTTCATTCGGATTTGGCGGAACAAATGCGCATGTGATTATCGAAGAAACTCCGCCAGCATTTGAAAAATCATCTATTTCTGAAAAAGAACTACTACGAATGTTCTCTTTTTCAGCAGCGGATCAAAATGCGCTTACTGATCGAATCAAATCCATCCACGAGTTATTGACTACAAATCCATCCCTATCATTTGAAAACTTATTCTTTACCTTAACCCAACGGCGCTCCCATTTAGACCACCGCGCGGCAACTGTAGCTGCAACCCGTGAAGAATTTATCTCCCGGTTAA
>CAZEZQ010000003.1:0-6080 GCA_964516245.1 uncultured bacterium
CAATCAAACCGGCTCGGCGGGAGCCTCGCCCTCCTCGCATGAAACACCTTGGTTTTATTGAGTAAGCCGCCCTCACCCTATCCCTCTCCCAGAGGGCGAGGGGATTGTTGAACAAACATTATTGAAGCACTTTCGTTTCTTGTTGATATAGCTCGCCAGGGCGAGTGAGGTGTTCTATAGAAACAACGATTTGAGGAGGCTTGTAGATACTGGATCAATATCCTTTTTGTTTGTTAACCACATTCAATAGTTCCTCTCCATCGACGAAGCGCCGTACGTTTTCGCGTAATAGATGCCATGTGCGAACGCTGCTCCCTTCGGTTTGCGCCGCCACATGGGGTGTAATTATCACGTTATCCATCGACCAAAGTGGATGCCCTTCCGGCAACGGTTCCGGATCGGTAACATCCAGCGCTGCGCCGCCAATTTTGCCTTCACGCAGAGCTTCAACCAGGTGTTCTTGATGAATCACTTTGCCTCGGGCTATGTTAACGAGAACCGACGCCGGTTTCATCAATTCAAAACATTCTTTATCAATGTATTGATAGGTATGTTTGGTTAAGGGGACGCAAACCGCGATCACGTCGGCTTTGGGCAATATGGATTTCATCTCATCCGGTGGAAAAATTTTGCTGACAAATGAGGGAGTCTCCATCGGTGCAGGATCTACCGCCAATACTCTCATGTTGAAACCATACGCGCGCCGGGCCACTTCACGCCCAATGCCACCCAATCCCAAGACCAGCATGGTTTTGTTTTGCAGTTCGATATTGCCTTCAGTTACTCCACGGCGCCATTGGCCTTCGAGATTGTTGCGATAGGTTTTGGTTAAACCTTTGGTGAGCATCAAGGCCAGTCCCATCACATGATCGGCAATGGCCGGGCCTTTGACTCCTTGGCCATTGGTGAGAACCACATCACTGTTGATAAACTCGGGAAACAGATAACTTTCCACTCCAGCGCTGTTGGAATGAACCCAACGCAGGTTTTCAGCTGTTTGAAATTCTTCTTTGCCGATTCGTCCAACAAGTGCATCGGCTTCAGACAAATGGTCCCCGCTTTCAAGCAAATTACGAACCGTAACAAATTCCACATTCGGAGCCAAGCGTTGCAGTTGTTCCAACTCTTCTTTAGAAGCCCCACTTAAAAGTATTTTCTTGGGTGGTTTCCATCCAGGCGTATCTTTCGTAAACGATGGTCCAGCCCACAGTTTTACTTCCCGCAGCGTCCAAGGGGTCTTGAAACCTGTAATTTCATCATACACTTCTTGGATGTGTTCCTGGCTGGCCTCCCATGCAGAAAAATCAATATCAGTGTTTGTGACAATATCATCTACTGATGCATCTTGATCCAAACCATTTTGTACGGCGGTTCTCACTTTTGTGAGATAATCTTTTTGCGTTTCCAACAATGTTGCGTCACCTGCTTGGCCATATCGTGGAACTACGGTTTTTGGGCTTAAGTATTGCAACTCTTCCAACAAAGCAACCCAATTTTCTGTATTGGCTGTGCGCATGGTGTGTTTGTTGTTATTGGGTAACAAAGCCCCGGCAAACAATATTTTTTCATTGGGTAAATACACCACCGAATCGTCTGGAGTCAGGCCATGCCCATAGCGAATCAATTTCACGGTTTGTTTATCATCTTTCAATGTTAATTCACGATCAAAAGAAATTTGCGAAGCCAATTGGTTGGATGGGTTTTCCAAATCTGTTTCTACATCCACCAGATTTTGATTGATCTTTTGAGTGATTAGAAAAACATTGGTTAATTCAAATACCTTGTTCCATTCACTTGCATTATCTTGCATGAAATAAATGGGGCTTTGTGTAGAAAAAAGGTAGATTGATTTGTTTGAGTCTTTGGCACGTTTTCGAATGGTTTCAGGAGAGATATGTTGAGGATCAATCACCAAAACGAAATTATCAAATTCGATTTTTCCTACATTTCCCTGGTTCTCATTTTCACTGAGTTGGGAGGCATTTGTGTAAATAACACCTTCAGCCAATTCAACGGACTTAGCGAATGAAACGGATGTAGCCGTTAATAGTAGAATAAGAGCAAAAAGTGATTGAGTCGTTTGTTTCATCATAGATTTTCATAACCTCGCATGAATTTGAAATCATAAGCTTTGTACATGTATCACATACAGTCAAGTATATTTTCGGTTAGAAAGAGCAAAAAAATAGGGCGGGGTAACCCGCCCACAGTTTGATAATCGGTAATCGCAATTGGATTACCGCGGTGAAGATGTTCTGGAAGAGGCTCGCGGGGCGGATGAACGTGAGGAACTGCTCCGCGGTGCCGACATGCTGCCTGAGGAAGAAGACCGGCTGCTGGAAGTTGAAAATGAGCGTGATGAACTGCTTGATCGTGAGGGGCTGTATGATCTCGAAGAAGAGCTTGATCGCGAAGGAGTGTATGATCTAGTAGAAGAACTGGACCGCGAAGGGCTATACGACTGTGAAGATCGGCTGGATGATGAACTGGAAAAAGATCGCGATGAACGGCTTGTGCTTGGAGATGAGTAAGACCGTGAGGATGAGGTTGAACGAGATGGGGCGTAGCTCCGAGTCGAACCACTGGAACGCGATGTTGAATAACTGCGAGAAGAATTATTGGATTGGGATGGAGAATAACTCCGCGGTGAACTGGTAGAGGGGGAGCTGGAATATGTACGAGTGGTTGGGCTTCGTGATTCACTCGATTGATAGCTGGACCGGCTGCGTGAGGTGGATGGTTCCAGCGTAAACACACGGCCAGAAGAGCGGTTTGATTTCGTATTGTAACTCGACTGATTGGATGACGAGCTTCTTGAGGGTGAATACGACCGGTTAGTTGAATTTTGATTTGAACTGCGTGAAGGTTGTGTACTATAAACACGGCCGGTGCTTCGACTGGGTGTATTTATTCTCGATGAACGGTCGCTCTCTGAACGCAGCGAATTGCTATAAAAAGAAGATTGTGGACGATTGCTGGATGATCGCGGAGCTTCATAGCCAGTGCTACGGTTGGGCGCACGTTGGATAATATTACTCGAACTTGGCCGGGAACCAGATTGTGTGGGATTGGTTCTTGAGGGAGATTTCTGAATTTGAACCGGCTGAGATGAACGAGACGAACGTTGCTCTGGGCTTAGATTGCTGGAGCGCGGACGGCTCACTGGACGCTGATTGGTTTGGATGCGTTCGTTACGATTAAATGGAGTGAATGCGCTGCTATTTGAACGTGATGGAGAAACACTGGGTTGCGAGCCGCTATCCGAACTGCGGGAAGGCGATAAAGAGCGTGGACGTTGAGGCTCTGTCTGATTAACAGAATTCCGGCTTCCAGAAGAGGATGAAGGTGTCAAACCACTATAGCGGGTTGATTTTTGATCATTGCCGCTGGATACATTACTCCGTGGTGCTTCAGGTCTGGCCTTGCTTGCATTAGAAGGCGTAATGTTCTGAGGTGATGATTCCCTAGCGCTTTTTGATACTTGGCTTGACCGGGAATCCTCACTTTTGGGTGCTCGGGTATCGCGAGTGCTGAATGATTGTTCGGAACGGCTGCGTTCAGAACTTATAGTTCTCGCTTGACTCAATGCGCTTGCTGTGCTGGCCTGGCCATCCTGTTCTCCGCGTACAGAGCGGCTATCCACGCTTCGCCCGGTTTCCCGCTGCGGTTGTTTGGACGAAGCCAAGGTATTGAGGTTTTCAGTTGTAGGTATTGAAGGTTCTTTTTCACGTGTTAAGCGAATGCGGCTGTTTCGGCTTGATGGTTCAGAATTCTGATTTTCATTGGGCAAATTGTCGATTGCACTGCGGCCAACATTCACTTTATCAAGGTTTTGCTCAGGAATCGTGGCTGCCGCATATTGTGCTTCTCGTGCTGGTTTTTGCGGTGCGAATTCATCCCGCGGCACAACCGTAATTGCATTCTGAACATTGGAATTTTGATAATTGATGTTGGTGATATTGGTAACCGAATTGTCTATGTAGGCTCCGCGATAATCATAATAATGATCGCTGCGGTCTACGTATGCATAACGATGGCGGTAGTGGCCATAATAATGATCGCGGGGTCCTAGCGGGAACCATCCAACATAATGGCCGTGATGATGACGGTAGTGGCCATGGCCTACAGAGAAGTGAAAATAAGAGCCACGGTCGGCATAGGCAAAACTCACCAAATGCGGATACCAAATCGGACGCCGATAATGATGGTGATGATGGTGCACGACATGAACATCTTTGGGAACCCATACCCAGTCATAATGATCCACATAGACCCAACGTCCGTAATGATAGGGCACCCAGCCCCAGGATTCATTGGAGATCCAAACTCGGCCATATGGTTCACGGTAGGACCAGTAACCGTATCGATAAGGCGCCCAGTCTGATACTGTGATATGAGGCCGCCAGACTCGTCCGTATTCGGCTACTTTGACCCATTCCCCATGCCTGTCCAAATCGCTGTATCCCGATATCCGTTTGGATATATATTGCTGGCTTTGGCTGGAGGAATGAATCGAATCTCGAATATCTACCCAATGATCAAATTCATCCGGCTTGCTATTGGCGCGAACGGTATATGTGTCGGCTTGGGATTTTCTCACCACCAGCGCATTGCCTTTATTAATTCGAAAATGGCTCTCTTGGTCTCGAACTGCCCGAATTTGGCCTCGCCAGACATTAATTAATGCCGGCCCTTCTTCTTGTACGTCATAGCGAGCCTTGGTATGTTCCATGATTGTTGTGGTAAAATACTTGCCGATGATTTGTAATGATGGACGCTCATAGTCCCATGGCTGGGTGCCGATAGAGATGGTCCCTTTTTTCACTTCAATCTGTTCCAGACCTGAATCCAAAAAGGTGAATTTGATATGGGTGTTGGAATCCATCCATAATATTGCACCGTCTTCAAGTTCGATTTCGGCTCGGCCACCCGGTCCGGTATAAACTTGATCACCCGCCATAAGCGGTACATTGATCATGCCTTCTGTCCAGTCATCATCGCTAATGCGTAATATTTTTACTTGGCCTTCAATTAGTGCCAAACGTGCCACGCGTAGTTCCACTTCTTCTTGATCCGCTGCGCTGTTGGGGTTGGCAAACGCATAAGGGCTGATAAATGAGAGGGTTAGGATAGCGCAAAGAATGAATGTCCCATTTCGTTGTATGGAATGAAAGTAATTAGTTAATCGATTCATGATTGTCTCCCCCTTTTTCATTAGGGTGTTTCGTATATAGATATCGCTAGAACTGTCGATTTGGCTAAAAGATGTTACTTTTGTTATAGATTAAAGTTAGTTAAAGAAAACTTAGAAATTCATATCAATTATTGCTTGTGAAAATTTCTGTATAATCTTTTATTCAAACTATAATTCCGTATTAATAACAACATGTATTTTATTTTCTTAAATTCAGTATAATGAATTCCCAATTGATAGGGATGGGACTCTTTCGGAAAATGAAACATTGCCTTTATTGGAGTTTTGGTGAACCGCGTGAAGAAAATGGGTATATCGTTACCGATTTCTATTATCAAACCGGTAAACATGTTGAATTGCGGCTTCCGTGGCCTGTGCGTTCTTTTGATGCAGCTGGAAATCTAACAGTGGGCAGTGAGCCAAGCCAGGCGGCAGGGGCTAATTTGAGCCGTGAAAATGCACAGGCTGGTCAACGGCTCTTTGCACAATTGGGAGCGGATGTACAAACATCAATTATTCAAACATTCGCCAATTTGCCCGAAAGTGAAAATGAGCGTATTCTTTACCTACGATTTACTCCTCCCAGACCCAATAACCGCGAAATTTGTCTGGCGCTTGAAAATCTCCCTTGGGAATGGCTGCATGATGGCCGTGAACGATTGGCCAAGCGTTATTCATTTCAAATCATTCGCTCTCATATTCATGATACCGGATTGATTTCAGAATCTACTTGTTCACTCAATTCATGGCGTGTATTGCTTATATCCCCTTTTGTAGATTGTTCGGATGAAATCAGCCGTTCTGTGGGTCTATCACCATTGCCTTCAGGGAAAGACGAATCAGCCGTACTTCGTAAAATCGAACAGCAAACCCAGGGGAATGTGCG
>CAZEZQ010000003.1:6090-23797 GCA_964516245.1 uncultured bacterium
GATAGAAATTCTCCCAGAGGAATCGTCATATTCGCAGAGTTGGAAGAAACACTTATGAATCCCCAGCGTTCCTATTACCCCTTATTGCATTTCATCGGCCATGGTGTGATTTACGACGGTGAACCCTGCCTGTGTTTTGAGGACGGAAACGGGGGAATCGATTATGTTTCTGTTGACCGAATCAGGAAACTTTTTCAGGCTGTGAAACAGTCGCGTGGCAAAGAATTTCTCCCCACAGTCTTGTTTCTGAATGCCTGTGGCTCCTCCAGCCGCGGGCGCTATTCATCTGGCTTCGCATCTGGATTGCATGATTTGGGGATTGGGGTACTGGGCTATTCAAGCGATATCCAAGATGATGAGATTCCAGTTCTCGCTGCAAAACATTTTTACAAATCCCTTTGCGTCAAACAGGCTTTGCAGTTCCCCGACCGTCCACCGAATATAATTACCGCTATTGGCGAGACGCGACAACGAGTGCGAGATGAAGAAGGCAAACATTCACCCACTGGTGGAAATTTGCGGGCTTATTTGCCTATGGATGTGTCATTTGAGGTGAAAGGCCGAAGCTGGATCGAACGATGTATTCAAGGCCTTTATTCCCGCTGGGCCGATTGGTTGAACCCATTGGATTACACCGATCATCTTTCGCTGGGATTTTCTTTCGCCTTGATTTTTGGAGTATTGATGGGGATGCAGAATTTGCTGTTGATTTTCCCCGAAGCGATCCGCACCCAATACCTGACTTATGAAGAAATCGTTAGTGAACTTGCCAGAGTATTTCTTTTAGGACCTTTGTCGTTGTTGGTGGCAGCCTTCGGCGTGGCTTGGCAAACCCGGCGAAACTATATGTTTTTACGCAGCCACCCAGATTCCCGGCCCATGAATGAATGGTTTCAATTTGTGGTCACTTCATTGCCAATATGTTTGCTGTCTGGATTGGCTTTTTCGTTGTTGTTTGCTTATTCGTTTTCACGTCTCGAAATTCTGACCGCTCAAACGGTGATGTTTTCTACTGTGATAAATTACCCCGTCCCTCATTTTTGGTACATGTTTAACACAGTGTTAGGAATGAGTGTGGCTGTGGCACTTTGGTTGTCTACCGCATATCAAGTGTACCGTCGCGAAAGCCTGCATTCGTATCGAACTTATTATGTCATTCTCTTTCTCTATGCGGTTGTGTTTTTCGTGGATGGGTTGAATTTGCTGGATGGACTGGAATCCAATGGGATACGATTTTCACTTTGGTCTTTGTGTATGGTTATACACGTGTGTTCTTATTCGATTCTGGTGACCAAAGCAGTGAAAGAGACCGGCTGGCGGGCATCTCAAAAACGTAAAGAACCTGCCACCCTTTCATGGCGCAAACTGGCCCCTTTGTTGGGTGGAGTGGTTTTGGCTTTGGTTTGTTATGTATTTCTTGAACAAACAGCCCGTTTCCGCCCTCATACCATTCAAGATGCCCTGATTGAGCGGAAAACCGCCATAGTCCAGTCGCAGCAAAATATGGATGTAGTGAAAATCATTGAACGTGCTTTGCGCCAGCGCGCAGTGCAGGAAATTCCCGATAGTGTGTTGGACCGCGCTGAAGAGGATTGGCTGCTTTCTGTGGTGAGTGCGGATTATTTTCTGTACCGCGCTATGCAAGAAACTGATTCGAATGAAACAAAACAGTGGCTGGATCAAAGTCTTCATTTTTTGGAGAAAGCGGCCCAGCGCAATCCTGAAGTGGCATTTGAAGATTATTACAACAATATTTATGCGATGGTGAATATGCTTCGGGCGAATCAAGTAGATACAGACATCAAACAAGAAGCCTTGCTCGAAGCCGCGCGGCAAAATGCCCAGCAAGCCGTACAAAAAGATGAACTCAATTTCGCCTATTTGGATACATTGGCTCGGGTGGAAGCCCGTTTGGCTGTTTTGCGACAAGATCTGTCTCTTTTGAAAAAAGCCGCCCGGCACAATCGCGAAGCCCAGTGGAATGCTTTTTTTCTCCGCAGCTATCGAGCCGATGAAGTGCGCCGTTCCATCAATCAAATGGCTGAATATATCGAAAAACAACAGATGGAAATATCGAATGAAGCGTAATTTACTGTTGGATTATTCTTACCCTACCTTTCTCCCATAGGTTTTGCGGTGATGTTTGGCCTCGGCTTTTTTCCCGTTGGCTTTGGTTTTAAGCGATAACAATTCAGCTTTCCCTGGGTATTTCGCCCGGCCAGTAAACAACAAAGGCGGATCGATTTCTAAACTATCAATTCTTTCACGGGCTTGGTTGACATAGTCTTCACAAATATCGATTCCAATAAAACGGCGTCCCATGCGTTTTGCGGCTAAACAAGTAGTTCCCGTGCCACAAAAAGGATCTAGCACAAGTTCTCCATCAAAATCTCCTGCAGCGCCATAGGTGTACATTCGGATCAACCGTGCTGGAAGCTTTTCGGGAAATGGTGCCGGATGATTGCCTCCGCGTTTCACATCTTCGGGATACATGAACCAAACTTGTTGAGTGAGATCCAGCCATTCTTCCCGAGTGAGCCGATTGGCTTCTTTCACTGTTTCGTCAAATTTTGGTGGTTTGCCCGGCTTCACATACACAGAAATAAATTCCAAGGTGTTGTTTTCCAGTAAATTGCCGGGGTAGGGGTAACTGCCGAACATCAATTTTGAAGTCTGTTTTTGCCACACATAGAAACTGAAGCGCAGCATTTCGGTTTCACTCAGAATGGTGGTTTCAATATCATTGTTGATGTTCTTAAGATGCCGTGTGTGTTGATGATTGATGATCGCTTTGGGGATCGGCATGATTGGTGTATTGATTGCCAATTTACCGTTGGGCCGTAACACCCGAGCGCATTCTATCCATACGGATAACAAGGAATCGAGATACTCTTCATAACTTCCGGAACATTGTTTGGTGGATTGGTTGTATTCCACCGCCGTCCAGTAGGGCGGGGAAGTGACCACCAAATCTATGCACCCTTCTGGAAAAGTCGATAGACATTCGCTTGCATCTGCCTGATGGACTTGGTTTATCTGATGTGAAATCACGAGTTCCCATCTCCTTTGATTTTCTAATTTATTATATTACACCAAGAATAATATACAGGCAAAGAAAGAAGTTTGTAAGAAAAAATTTTGTATAAAAATTCTTTCAATTGTATTGAGAAAAATAAAAAACCGATTAATGTAATAATGTGAATAAACATCTTGTGGGGAGGCTGTTATGAAAAAGGGATTCACTCTTATTGAACTTCTGATCGTGGTTGCCATTATTGGGATTCTTGCGGCCATTGCAGTTCCGAACTTTTTGAACGCCCAGTTGCGGGCGAAAGTGGCGCGCTGCAAATCTGATTTACGCTCGATTGGCATGGCGTTGGAGCAATACAATTTGGATCAGAATTACTATCCACCCAGCGTTCAGTTGGAACGTGTTACCACGCCGATCGCTTATATTGCCAGTATTCCACCCGATGTATTTCAGCCGCAACACGCAAATGATAGCGGCCAGCCCGAAGCGCGGGCCAAATGGACGTGGTATCGCTATCTAGCCATTCCAAAGGGGGAAAGTGGAAACGGCCATTATATCTGCGGTGATTATTACGCCTATTTTGAGCCTTACGCGATGAGAAACGAAGCAATGCAACTTGCAAACCAAGGCTGCTCTGCGCGAGCCTATGCCAAATCGTTTGGCCCCAATGCAGGAAAAGACGGTTTGTGGTCAGGCAATAATGGAGATGATTTCACCTTGCGTTATGATACTTCCAATGGTTTGAATAGCATTGGCGATATTGCCGTTTTTGTGCCGGGAGCACGTGTGGAATAATTATATTTTAACTTACTCGTACACTTTCACATTCTTCGCTCCTGCCAGCGCTTTGCTTGCATTTCCAAAAAATTCACTATACAAACGAGGTTTTTCTGCGTTTTTGCGCTTTGGATGAACGGCATTGGTCAATAATATGGCAGCGGCGTTATGTTCGGGATCAATCCAAATGGATGTGCCGGTAAAACCGTTATGGCCAAAGGCCTTGGCAGAAGGCAGTCCACCGGTGTTATCAATCCATTTTTTGCTGTTCATGCCCCACCAGCCCAACATTTGGTTGCGGCGATGGAGGTATCCAGACCCCCGGTCGATCACCCGTTTCGACACCTGCCACCTGAGCATGGCGTCTATTGTTTCTGGTTTCAATATCTGTTTGTTTTTATAGGTCCCTTTGTTGAGCAGCATTTGCGCGAAATGAGACAAATCTTTAGTCGTTGAAAACAAACCTGCGTGTCCCGACACTCCGCCCATACTGCGGGTGTTTTCGTCGTGCACGATTCCACGCAAAGTTTGGTCACGCATCGGGTCAAATTCAGTAGGGGCGATTCGCAATCTTGTTTTTAGGGGGGGCAGATATCCTGTATCGTTCATTTCCAATGGTTTGAAAATATGTTTTTCACAGTATTGATCCAACCGTTGTCCCGATACCACTTCAACCAACCGCCCCAATACAATGAACCCCAAATCACTATAACGCCGCTGATGATTGATGGGATAGGCGCGCTCAATCTCTTCATCGATGGCCTGATAGACTTCTTCGCGATTGACATAATTTTCGTAAAATGCAAACCAAGGGGGGAGTCCGGAAGTGTGGGTTAACAAATGCCTTGCAGTAATCCCTGCTTTATTCTGACTGGCGAAAGTTGGTATATATTTCGACACCGGTTGATCCAGATCGATTTTGCCTTGTTCCACCAGTTGCATCACAGCCGTGGTAGTGGCGATTACTTTAGTCAACGAAGCCAAATCGAAAATGGTATCTTTGATCATAGGGGTAGACATGGGAACGTATTGTACTTCACTGGTTTGAGAGGATCGGAAGATTAAGTGTGATTGTTTTGAGCCTACAGCACGATGTATCAAAATTTTATCATCCTGCATCACCAAACCCACCGCTCCTGGGGCGGCGCCTTCATTGATTGCTTGCTGTAGATCCACAAAGGCTTGTTGCAAATAATAGAATTTCTCATTAGTCTGCTCACGGTCAATTGCATGGGCACATCCTTTAAAAAACAAAAGCAATACAAGCATTAAAAACAAATTGCAACAGTGTTTCATCAATTCATATCTCTCCAATATCTGCATATGTTCATTTGCTTATTAAATCTTTCCAATGTTGAAAAGAAATCTCATTTACGATTCTACCGCTGTCCCCTGTAGCCGTCCTTTTGCCAAACCAGTGAATCGAACCTGTACTGCCTTACCCTTCTGTACAGGCTGTGGGCTGCTGAATTCGGCTTTGATGTAGTTGGGAGTAAAGCCAATGTTATGATGCTCTTCCGGTGTTTCTGCCAATACTGGCAGAGTCTTGCCTATATACGATTCTTTTACTTGATTCGCAACATCGTTGGCCACTTCATCCAACCGCTTACGCCGCTCTTCCACTACCTGTGGTAGTAAATGATCTTTTAATTTCATGGCCGGGGTTTCTTCCCTTGCCGAAAAACGAAACGAATGCACTTTATTGAATCTGGCGATCCGCACAGCTTCTAGCGATTGTTCAAATTCTTCATCAGTTTCACCAGGAAAGCCTACCATCAAATCGGTTGAAATTTCAAACTCTGTTAATCGTTTGCGCGCAGTTTCCACCCGCTCGAAAAAGAATTCACGGGTGTACGGCCGTTTCATTCGCCGTAAGATACGATTGGCCCCCGCTTGTATCGGCAAATGCAAATGCGGGCAAATGGTGTCCGAATGTTCTGCCATCACATCATACAATTCATCACTGACATCCTGTGGCTCAAGCGATGAAATCCGCACTCGCTTCAAACCGTCAATTTTGACCAACTCACGGAGCAGGGAAGGCAACCCATAATCCAAACCATGTCCATAATGGCCGATACAGATACCGCACAGCACGACTTCGGGATACCCCAATTCAACCAAATGGCGCGATTCGTTTACCACATCCTCCACTGGCCGGCTTCGACCCACTCCCCGGCTGATGGGGATGCTGCAGAAAGTACATTTCAGATCGCATCCGTCTTGGATCTTCACAAACGCCCGCGTATGTTCTTGAAAGGTTTCGATGCCTTGATTGTTTTGCCATAATGCGTCTTGGTCTTCGCAGCCCCAGCCCATCTCATTCGCAATTCGATTGACCCATTCGTCTTGGTTTTCAATCGGCAGAATTTCATGGATACCATCGATTTGATACAAATCATCCGGCTTGCGGGTGGCGTAGCATCCTGTCACAACCATTTTTGCTTGCGGGTGTTTACGGATCAATTTGCGAATCATCTGCCGCCCTTTGCGGTCGCTTTCTGAGGTGACCGAACAGGTATTCACCACAATCAAGTCCAATTCCTCAACTTGCTCATTGTGGGCAGAGACATAGCCCTGGCGCAGCAGTTGGGTTCGCAGATTTTCACTGTCATATTGGTTGACCTTGCAACCCAATGTGTGAATTTGAAATCGCGGTGCTTTGGTCTCAGTCATAATCATTCATAAATATATATTGAGGTTTGTTAAATTATAACTGTTTCTGTGTCACACCGCAGGGTGAGAATTCTTCTAATTTTATTATCAAGAAAACGGATTTTCACTGGTTGTAATGGGTGGGATTTCTAACGGGGCCAACGAATTGGATACCGCCGTCTGTTGAGCATTTTGCCGAATAAAAAAAATTTCCAGCCCCAACGGGGGCGCCATATGATAGCCAGGGGCAATCGCCCCTGGAAAAAAGAAACATAAAACCCCTAGCCCTGTTTGGGCGAAATAAAAATGTTTTCAGATGGCTAAATGGTTACGTTTGATAAGCATCGGCAGAAACTTTTAATAAACCTTCCTTGCTAGGGTCTACGGATACGAATTGTGGATCGGCTCCTATGGTATCGATCATATCCACATCTGCGAGTGGGTTGCTATTAAGAAGTTGAGTAGTGAATCATTTCTATTGCATTAGATTCTTCGCTTGAAGAATTTTAATCACGATTTCCCTGACTTTTCCACCCATCGCATTTTCTGGGTGTTCAATATTGGCGGCGAATGCGTATAAATCTTCTCCACGTTGCAAATATCCCACATACCATCCCCACATAATATCCCGATTGAATCCTGAACCGGTTTTGCCTCTCAAGATAAACTTATCTGTTTCTTGGTAAATCATACACTCTTTGACAATTTCCATCGATCTTTGAGAGAATGGCAATTCGTTTTGAGCCAGTTGTTTAACAAACTCCAATTGCTCATTGGCGCTGATCAATAATGAATCCGCCAGCCAGAATTCAGTCAGTGGACCAGAAATGTCTTGATTTCCATATTCGATTAGATCAATATAATCCTGCATGCGATTTTTGCCAATTATTTTTGCCAGTTTTTGAAAATACCAAAGAACAGAATTCTGGATGGCGCTCTTTAGAGTCTGATCCCGGTTCCAACTTTTGGGAGAGAATTTATTCCCACGTACCATTACATAGGCTTCTTCTTCCAACTCCATTTCATGATTAATTCCCGATAGTTCTCCGGTTTCCAGCCCAATCAGCGCGTGGGGCACTTTATAGGTTGAACAAGGCGAAATTCGTTTGGATGCACGCTCTTCATTGAATACAGTCCGTTCACCAGTTTGTAAGTTTTCCATTACTAACGTACCAGTATATCCTTCAAAAAAGGTCGCTAAATTATGGTCCTCTGAGGTGTAGATTTGCAAACAAACACTCATCATCAAGGCAAAGAAAGTGAAAACATGTTTCATGGCATTTTGACCTTATCAAGTAATTTTATTTTGCTCTCGTCTTTATGAGTGGGCATTTCATCACGTGTTATAACGAGTTTATGGTTATATATAGAACGCAAATGTTCTTTGGAATTTTCCCGCAGCCATTGGCTATGCCAAGGATTGAACCATGCCCAAAGCATATTATTCTCTAATAAAGTCTCGGGATTGGGGATCACATCATTCTCAGTTAAAGCGATGGGTTTGCGGCGGGCGATTTTATTGAGTTTCGCAAAATTGTTTGGATTCACCATTTCTTCGTCGTCATAAATATCCACTCCCAATATATCCACAAAATTGTGGCCGGGGAACCAATCGGCCTTCAATTTGTTTGATGCCGAATACACCCACACCAGATTATTGAGTTTCTTTTCATTTGTATAATAGCGATACATAAAACGCCATAGTGCGATCAAATTTTCACGGCCTTTTTTACTCCACCAGAACCAGCCTCCGCAGGCTTCGTGCAACGGGCGCCAAAGAATGGGTATATTTTTATCCTGTAAAATCTGCAAATAATGCGCTGTTATATCCAAATCACGCATGAACCATTCATGTTCTTTGGTCTCGTTTTTTAAAGCGGCTCCAATGTCGAACTCCTTTTTGGTGTTTTGATAGCTGTTTTCGATATAGGCCGGATTACCCCAATGCCAGCTGAGACCAACGAGTCCCCCTTTTTTCCATTGTTCTTCAGCGATTTCAATCAACCGTTGGGCTTTTTTTTCATATTCTTCAGAATTCCGGTGTTCGTAGATCCCTATATCTATTTCCAGATATGCGGGGAACTTACCGGTTACTTTATTGATGTATTCCACATCACTATACCCTTTATGATTTACCGAAATATGTTGGCCGCTTATTACATACTCGCGGAAGACAGAGTTGATGAATAGCACTACAAATTTCGCTTCAGGGCTAGCGTTTTGGTTTACCGGTTCGATTGCATTGCTACTGAGAGCAAAACTTATTAAATTTGCAATAATGAATGTGTAATATAAGAAATATCGCATCATCTTCCTCCCCATTTAACTCAATACTCCTCGTTTTTCTTGTACTATTGTGGTTCCCACTACTGCAGCCAATTCGGAACGCAAAATTCGCTTACCCAAAGACAATACTTTAGCATGATTGCGTCTCAAAACATCGATTTCTTCATTGGTAAAACCTCCCTCCGGTCCGTAAAACAGATGATACGATTGACCCAGGTGTTCCAAGGTCCATTTTCTCCCTTCATCGAAGGATTCATAAAAGACGATTAACAAACCTTGGAGATGCTGTTCCATCAACAACTCATTCAACATTTTGGTAGAAATATGAATATTGGGTAAGGTTGAGCGCCCGCATTGCCTGCAGGCTTCTTTGGCAATCTTCAGCAAGCGCTCTGATTGTTGCGGGTCCGGTTTGGCAACAGAACGTTCTGCCTGATAAAAGACAATGGCGGTTGCACCCAGTGGTGTCAGGTCTTTTACCATTCGGTCTTTGGTCTTCCCTTTCGTACTTGCGATATAAATCAAGGTTTCAGGAATATCATCCAATGGATTCGGGAAATATTCCATCAGTTCTAATTTCATCGCGGTGGATGAAGAATGGGTGATTCTATAAATATATTCTTGCCCATCGCCATTAAAACATGCCACCCAATCATCTTCTCGCAGGCGTAAACTTTTTCGCACTCCTAGTGATTCCTTATCTTCTAATGTTATTATAGATGTGGCTGCGCTATTAAAAAAAAGACGGGTTTTTACGGCATTTGTATGGATAGGCATAAAAATTTCCTACGAATGCATTCTAGTGGCCTATGACAAATGATTTTGTTGTTACAAAGGGGAACATCGGTTGCCAGCCGGTTCATTTTTCTTGAATACTCCAAATTCAATTGTCATAGAGTACAATAGATTATGATTGTAGTGGGCGTTTGAGTATTCTGAAAAGAAGATTTGACTCATAGAACACTTTAGCATTCTGTTGTACTATATCGTAGAGAGAGCGGGCGGGACGCAGGCTTTCCAAAAATTGACTTTTTGCCCGACTGCCAGAAATTTTAATCTATGTCTATATTGGAAAAGAAACACAGACTGTTGTAAAACCCTTGCGTGTTTTATTACCCTTTTTTATTCTACTAAAGGGAGAAATTATTTTTCCCTGCGATTTCATAATAAGAAGGAGAGAACCTGTCATGGCGGAATATGTAAGTGATGAACGTCGTATGGAACTGGCAGCTATGATCACCTCTTCGTACATCAGCGCGTTTAATGGTCCGGATATGCGTCCACCTGACTCCATTACCGTGGCGAAATTTGTCAAAGACATTGTCGATGTGTTGGACGAAAAATTTCCACGTCCCAATAGCAATGAATAACAAATTGAATAACCCATCTGAATCTTGAAGTGAAAAGGTGAATTGAATGGATCCAAGGCTTGTCAGTATTTTGGAACTGCAAGAAGCAATGGCGGCTCAAAAGGAAATCGAAGATGAATATGAAGAAATTCCCAGGCGCCGTGATGAAATTAATTCAACTCTCAGTTCCGTTCAACAAGAAATTGATAACGCTGCAACAAGAATGAAAGAACACCAGGTGGAACAAAAATCCACCGACTTGGAACTGAAACAGGGACAAGAAGCCCGTGTCAAAAAAGAAGCCCAACTGTTTTCTATCAAATCTCCCAAAGAATTGCAAGCGGTTCAGTCAGAGATTGAAAACCTGGACCGCAAAAATTCACGCCTTGAAGAAAAATCATTGGAATTGATGGACAAAATTGAGACCGAGAAAAAGCATCTGGCGGAAAAGAAACAAGAATGGGAGAAAAAAGAAAAAGAATTCGAAGAAGAACTCAAAGAACTCGACGAAAAAGAACAAAGTTTAAGTGCGCGTTTGGATGAAGCCAAAAACCAATCGCAAGACATAGCCAATCGTTTATCACCCAATTTGTATCAAAGATTTTTGCGGGTCTTCAAAGGCCGCAATGGGGTTGCCGTGGCCTCGGCAAATGATGGTCATTGTGGAGCATGCAATGTACAACTGACGCCCCGGTTGATGCAAATGGCCAAGCGTGGACAGGATATAGTCCAGTGTGAAGGCTGCTCACGTTTTCTGTATTGGAATACATCATTAGAAGAAGATGACCTTGAATCACTTTAATCAAATAAGGGGACTGGGATTCAGAGCCGCAGGGTGATATCCACCTATGACTGCCCCCAATAATCGGGTGATGCTGACCGCACAAGATCGATCTATACTTCAAGTCAAATACAGACAGGCACAACGCCGCTGGCAGCGGTTAAACCTCGATTCGATTTTCCAATCGCTGGGCTTTCTATTTTTATTAGGCCTGTTTTGGTCATTTTGTTTTTTCTCTGTTACCAGACTTTGTGAAAATCTATATAACAAAGATGTAGTCGGACCGATTATTCTATTTCGAATCAGTTCTTTCGGCTTTTTTGCCGCTTTTATTATCGTGGTGGGAGGTCATATACTCACTGCATACGCTTCCCTTTTTCGCGGGCGCGAACTCACAACCTTGATTCGTACACCTTACCCCCTCAACCGGCTTTTTCATGTCCAATGTGTGGAAACGCTTATAGCCGGTGGATGGGTTTCGGTTATGTTTTGCTTACCTATCCTTTTGGCGTATGGGTGGCAATTGAATGCTTC
Organism: uncultured bacterium; assembly: GCA_964516245.1. Classification (GTDB taxonomy): domain Bacteria; phylum Hinthialibacterota; class Hinthialibacteria; order Hinthialibacterales; family Hinthialibacteraceae; genus CAZEZQ01. Next base: position 17,504 of record CAZEZQ010000003.1, read on the forward strand.
TGGATGGTATTATCCATTAATTATTCTCGGCCTATTGGGTTTCATCCTTTTGGCGGGATTGGTGGGCACTCTTATTATGCTGCTCATCGCCCGTTTTATTCTCGGGCGTCCCTGGCGCACCGCAATCAGCTCTTTGGTTGTCATCATCGGTTTCGTTGCTTTGATTGCTTATATTGGTATGAATAGCAATGTTCTTTTAACGCAAGTGAATCCCAATATCGTTGGAGAAGCCCTGGCCAATCTGCAACTCTCATCAAATCCTTATTTGCCAAGCCATTGGATCGCTCAACTTATGATTTCTGCTCGTGTAAACGATTATTATGATACGGCTTTGTATCTGCTTTTGCTTTGGTCTTCAGCCATGTTTCTATGGGTTGTGCTTCGAGAGTTGGGTGACCGTTGGTACTTAAACGCATGGTTTTGGTCACAAGAGAATGTCCATTTCTTGAATTCACGGCGAGACCGCAAATTCCGCCCCCGGCGTTTTTGGCTCTCTACATTGCTGCCACGGCCTACGGCCTCAATTATTCACAAAGAATTTCAGGTGTTCAAGCGTGATTTTTCCCAATGGGGCCAATTGGTGTTGATTATTACTCTGGTTCTCTTCTATGTAGCCCATACTCAAAACATTATATTTGATGAAAACGCCGAGTCCTCACGGCAGTGGCTGGTCTTTATCAATGTGATTTTGCTGGGATTCATTCAAGCCACCCTCTCGCTGCGCTTTACATATCCTTCTATTAGCCTTGAAGGCAAAGCCTATTGGACGGTGGCCACTTCGAGTGTGGGATGCCAACGCTTTTATTTTTCCAAATACTACTTGCATGCCCTGGTGATGCTGATCATTGGAGAAGGCATGGGAATTATGTTGAATCAAATTTTAGGAGTGGATGCCAGTTTGAATTTGATCAGTTTATTTGTCTTGTTTTTATTTTCATTTGGGTTTACCAGCTGGTCGATGGGGTTTGGAGTGGCTTTCCGTAAATTCGAAGCCACACATGCTGCTGATGTGACTTCCGATACTGGGGCATTGGTAGCTATGATCGTCATTCTCATCTACTTCGGGATCAGCATTTCCATCTTCTCCCGCTTTGCTTTAGAACACACCCCGGGTGTAGATTTGGTTCGACAATTTTCACTCAAACCTGAGCTCATCATCTGGGCGGCCATCTTTTTGTTACTGCAAACATCTGCTATTCTCTTTCCTGCCGCTTACGGATTACGCCAACTCGAACGCACTGAATTGTAATGGAATTGCAACTCTTGAGACTTTGATCATTCTACTCCATACTTTTACCTTTACTTTGAAAATTTAGTTAGGAACAAATTATGCCATTTCACAAAACCGATATTCCTGATTTATTGGTTTATGAACCTAAAATCTTTGAAGATTCCCGAGGGTATTTTTTTGAGAGTTTTAATCTCAAGCATTTTGAAGAAGTCAATTTGAATCCTGATTTTGTACAAGACAATCAGGCTCGTTCCGTTCGTGGGGTAGTACGCGGCCTTCATTATCAACATGAACCAAAAGCGCAATCCAAATTGATTCGAGTATTGCAAGGTGAAATTCTGGATGTCGCCGTAGATATCCGGCAAGATTCACCAACCTTCGGCCAACATCACAGCATCCTTTTGTCGGATGAAAATAAACTCCAACTCTATGTTCCTCGTGGATTTGCCCATGGATATGCTGTGTTATCTGAAACCGCTGAAGTGTTTTACAAATGCGACAATTTCTACGCGCCCGACCATGAAGGGGGAATTTCTTTGTGGGATAAAACTTTGGCTATTGATTGGAAAATTCCCTATAATGAAATGATCGTGTCTTCCAAAGATCAAAAATATCCCACGCTGCACGAAGCTGAATTTCGTTTCAAGTATGAAAAATAATTCAAATCTAGAGGCTTGAAGCAACCGAAAACAAATATCTTATATGCTTCTAATCGCAATTTGCTTATTCGGTTTATTTTTCTTGTTTTTGTTTCTGCAAGTACCCGTTGCGGTGTGTCTGGGTCTTTCGTCTGCGATTACCATTCTATTGTTTCAACTTGCCGACCCAGTCCTTATCGCTCAGCAAATTTTTTCTTCACTGGATTCATTTGTACTGCTTGCGATTCCCTTATTTCTGGTTGCGGGGCATATGTTGGGCGAATGTCGAATCTCCCGCCATCTTCTTGATTTGGTGCTTTGTCTTGTTGGCCGGGTGCGTGGAGGGGCCGCCGTTGTAACAGTTGTGGTTTCACTGCTATTTGCGGGAATTTCAGGATCTGGCCCGGCTGATGTTGCTGCTTTGGGGATTCTACTTTTTCCCTTGCTCAAAGAATCCGGCTTTCCTGCAAATCGGGCGGCAGCCTTGCTGGCGGCAGGTGGCGGAATAGGGATTATTATGCCTCCCAGCATCGCTCTTATTATATACGGGGTTGTAACTGAAACTTCCATCTCGCGTTTGTTCTTAGCAGGAATAATTCCTGGTATCCTTGTGGCCTTCGCTCTTATTTTGACGGTATTGTTTCTTTCCCGCAAAGATCAAACTCCAAACGAATTGCCCAAATTCTCTTTGGCAATGGTACTTGGATCCTGCTTGGCTCTTTTAGCGCCGCTCATTATTCTTGGGGGGATATACGGCAATATTTTTACACCGACTGAATCTGCCGCGGCGGCAGTGCTTTATATTCTTGTGGTCGATTTGATTTTTTACCGTACGCTTTTTACTCGTCATGCCCTTGATGATGTGTGGATCAAAGCGGGACGCAGCGCGGCGCAGATTCTCTTTATTATTGCCTGTGCATCCCTCTTCGCTTGGGTTCTTCATCAAGCTGAATTAACCGAAACACTCGGCCAAGCAATCTTGATAATTAGTGATAACTGGGTCGTGCTTCTTTTGCTTATCAACGCTTTTCTTCTACTCGTCGGTTGCTTTGTTGATGCCGTATCCATCATCATTGTGTTTGTTCCCATTTTCGCTCCGGTGCTGCATTCGGTAGGTGTAGATCCCATCCATTTCGGCATATTGCTAACGCTCAATCTCGCTATTGGCCAAATCACCCCGCCGGTGGGTGTAAATTTGTTTGTGGCTTCGACCTTTTCAAAGTTGGACATCGGTAGTCTTTCTCGGGCCATCTTGCCATTTTGTCTTGCTGAAGCCATCGCACTTCTATTGGTCACTTTTGTTCCATCGCTCTCGCTTTGGCTGCCCCAATTGTTGTATGATTGATATAAATTATTTAACCATTTCTTCGCAAGGAGGTATTTTATGAAACGTCGGGATTTTATCACAACATCTGCACTAGCAGCCACAACATCTGTCACAATGTCTGCTGCGGCTTCCGAACACGAAAGCTCACGGCAATTTTTGGAATTGCGCGAATATGAAACCTTGGTCGGTTCCAGAAAAAACGAATTTCATGATTTTCTTCGGCATGCAGCCATTCCAGCCTGGAAGCGTTTGGGCATCAAAAGGGTTGGTGTATTTACGGTTCGTTATGGGATGAGCGCCCCATCACTCTATGTGTTGCTGCCTCATCCTTCGATGGAATCGGTTTTGACCAGCACGCACAAAATGCTGGAAGACGATGAATTTCTTAAAACAGGCGAAGAGGTGGTCAATGCCCCGCTTTCGAATCCGTCTTATGTACGGTATGAAAGTGCATTGATGGCGGCTTTCGAAGGCATGCCGCAAGTCGAGGTTCCTGAATCCATTGAAGGGAAAGGATCAAGAGTTTTTGAACTCCGCATTTATGAAAGCCATAGCGAAAAAGCCGCCAAAAAAAAAATAGAAATGTTTAATGAAGGCGGCGAGATCGCTATCTTTCGCAAAACCGGGCTCAATCCAATATTTTTCGGTGAATCTCTGATTGGACCCAATTTACCCAATCTGACCTATATGCTTGGCTTTGAAAATATGGAAGCGCGCGACAAGGCATGGAGCGATTTTGTCAGCCATCCCGATTGGAAAGAACTCAGTCAAGTCGAAGAATACAAAGACACCGTTTCAAACATTTCTGATATCATTCTTCGGCCAACAGGTTATTCCCAAATTTAATCAATGAAACTTGTTGTGTAAGAAATCTTAAACCAACATTCACAAAAAAGGGCGGCTCTTTGAGCCGCCCTTTTCACACATTCTTCATATTGTTTTCAATATGATCAAATATCGCTGGTGCGTGTGCGCGGCTGTTTTCAATAAACCAATGATTGGTTTTCATCCCACCAACCACCACTCCTGCTAGATATATCCCCTTGCGGTTGCTCTCATAGGTTTCTGGATTGTGCCTTGGAGTACGGTAGGTATCGTCTTGCAGTTTAATCCCAATGGTTTGCAGAAATGTAAAATCCGGTTCGTATCCTGTCATTGCCAGCACAAAATCGTTTGGGATCACAAATTCACGTTGTTCGACCTTATCAAACAGCTCTACTTCGTCATTACGTATTTCCTTGATTTCCGTATTGTAAAAAGCCTGAATCTCACCTTCTTTTATGCGGTTTTCCACATCCGGCTTGATCCAATATTTGACTCCCTCATGAAACGCTTCGCCCCGAATGGCCACTGTCACTCGCGCACCACTGCGATAGCATTCCAAAGCGCAAATGGCCGCCGAGTTGCCACTGCCCACAATAAGAACCTCTTGATCGACGTATGGGAACGGTTCTTTGTAGTAATGGATTACTTTGGGCAAATTTTCACCGGGTACATTCAACATTCTTGGCACATCAAAAAAACCGACCGCCGCAATCACCGTTTTGGCTTTGTAGACGGATTTATTGCTAAAGATTGTAAAATCCCCTTTTTCACCTTCCGTTCGTTCCACCCTCTCGTACGAATGTACATTCAAACCAAACGTTTCTTTCACCCGGCGGTAATATACCAAAGCCTCTCCCCGAACCGGTTTTTCACGTTCAGTCACGAATGGGATACCATGCAATTCTAAAAGATCCGATGTCGAAAAGAAGCGCATATATGTGGGATACATATACAGTGAATTTACCAAACAACCCTTTTCGATCACAATATGAGACAATCCACGCTTTTGCGCTTCAATGGCGCAACAGATACCGATTGGCCCGGCCCCGACAATCAAGACATCATATAGCTTATTGGGTGGTTGTAGTGAGTTCTGATTCATAATTCTTTTGAGATGTGGGTGTATACTGTCTGTATTATTGAAGTATCCTATCCCTGCGCTCTCATTCAAGGGTTAAACAAATCATCCATTTCAATTAAAAACAAATATCCTCATTAGGTGATTAAATTTGAACTTGAAACACAAAATTTTGAATGATGTGGATAAATTAAAAATTGGAATTTTGCCAATGAAGAAATGTTCTGTTATTTTTATGCTGATTTTTTTCTTCACAAATTCCATCCAATCTCAATTAATCGATTTTTTTACCTATCCACCCACAGGTTCAATCACCAATCAAAATATCAAAGAATTGTCTGGTATCGTTCCATCTATGAATCAAGAAGGATATTGGGGACACAATGATAATGGAAATGACCCTATTGTGTATCGTTTCAATGAACAGGGAGAAATTTTGCAATCCGTATCGATTCAGGGCGAAAATATAGATTGGGAAGCAATGACCACTGACTATGCTGGCCGTCTTTTCATTGCTGATACCGGGGATAACAATCGCTTGCGCTCTACGTATCAAATTTACCAATTCAACGAGCCCAATCCCGAAGTACTTCAAATCAATCCAACAATGTTTCAATTTGAATATCAGAATCGGAAATCGAACGACTGTGAAGCGGTCTTTTACATGAATGAGAAACTCTATTTGATCACGAAAGCGAAAGAATCGGATAATACAACTTTATACTCGTTGATTTTGGATGAAACAAAAGGACGATTAACTGCAAACCCAATGGGAACGTTTCTTGTCTCAATGGAAAATCCCCTATTGAATATTATTACAGATGCTTCTTATTCACCCGGCATGAACCAATTGGCTGTTTTGACTTATGCGGGGATTATGTTTTATACACTGCCAGATAGTTCATCGCTATTGACCCCCCCTGTTCATTATCATCCCGCCATTTTCGGGCAAAGCGAAGCAATTTGTTATGATGGTGAGAGTTTGATGGTTACCAATGAATTTGGCCATTTGTGGAAACAGAAAGTGAGTTTTTATTTTCCGAATTTATCTATATTAAGATGGATGCTTCATTAAAGACATTCCGGCAAAAAGTATAATCTACCGTTTTCTGATGCCAAATCTTGGAGCGCAGGCGTCCCGCCTGCTCTATATGTAGATGCAGGCGAGGACGCCTGCGCTCCAAAAAAGACTTTT
>CAZEZQ010000004.1:0-23262 GCA_964516245.1 uncultured bacterium
ATAGTGCATTTTAGATGCCTGCATTACTATATATTGTGTGGCCGTTTTCTGGATCGGACTTTTTGCCGGTTTTTTAGATCTTACGAGATGAAGATTGTTGAGATACTTTACGTTGAGAGGAAAAATATGCTTGACAAGGTAAAATTTAACTCTCTATAATAAGGTGTTATTGCTGTAGTTGAGTCAATTCATCTAAGGAGAATTCTCAAATGGGAGATATGCCTGAACAAAACGAGGTAAATGAGTCTCCAACAAAAAGTAAACTACCAATAATTATTATCATCTTTGTAATATTGTTCGGAGTTATTGGTGGAATTGCTTTTATGATAATGGGCTCCAGTGTGGATGGTGAAGATTACGCCAGGCCGAAACCAATGGAAACCCCGCTTGTTGTTGAGTTTCCCGAAAAATTTACGGGAAACTTAGCAGCGCCGGATGATCAGTATATCTACAGTGCCGATGTTTCAGTCAATATCGATCCCAAACCCGGCATTAGCGATTCAGAGGCGATTAAAGAATTTGGAATAGAATCTGAAGAATTGAGATCAAAATACCCAATGATTCTGGATATTATTCAAAGAATCCTTTCTTCCAAAAGGCGGACCGAAATCACAACATCAGCAGGTCAAGATAAAGTCCGTATGCAAATCAAACAAAAACTGAACCAAGTTTTAGACAAATCAGAAGTGGTCGAAGTGTATTTGCAAATTGTGGTTCCATAACAAATAATGAAATTAGAATGGTAGTTCTTAGGGAAGATCGAATTCTTCATCTGAAGAAAGACTCCATTTGAAAATAGACTTTTTGTAAAACCGGATACAACAGTCATGGCAGACATACTATCACAAAACGAAATCGATGCGTTGCTCTCAGCATTCGCAAGCGGTGAAGGAGCCGCTGATACGGCGACTGATGAGGATGAGCGTGTACGTGAGGTAAAAGTCTACGACTTTAACCATCCCGACCGCTTTTCCAAAGATCAAATCCGCACCATGCACAACCTGCACGATCATTTCGCGCGTGTGTTTTCCATTTCACTTTCTGCCTTTTTGCGGACCATTGTAGAAGTCAAGCTGGTATCGGTAGACCAAATTTCTTACGAAGAATTCATTCGTTCCATTCCCAACCCAACATCACTCAATATCCTCAATATGGATCCACTTGAAGGCAAGGCGTTAATTGAACTTTCTCCCACTTTGTCGTTTCCAGTGGTCGACCGCTTGATGGGGGGGGCAGGCAATGTCTTCAAAAAGAACCGTGAACTAACAGAAATCGAACAAACCATTATTGAAAAGGTGCTTTACCGTGCTTTTGACTGTCTGCACGAAGCCTGGGGCAATGTGTTGCCTCTCAACTTGACGCTGGAGCAATCTGAAACCAATCCCCAACTGTTAATGCAACTCTATCTCCCGTCTGAAATGGTAATCCTAATGACATTTGAAGTCACCCTGGGTGAGATTTCGGGGACGCTTTCGTTGTGCATCCCGTATCCCACCCTCGAACCGATCGCCCATCAGCTCTCCAGTTCATCCTGGTATGCGGCCTCCAAAAAAGAACTTTCAGAAGAACATGCCGAAGTGCTGTATGACCGCCTGCGCCGGGTCGATCTCCCCATTATCGCCTATGTCGGGGCTGCCCGTTTGAAAGTGCGCGAACTCTTGGAACTTGAAAGCGGAGACGTCATCCAGCTCAACCAACGCACAGGCGATGAATTTGTCGTACAAATCGGTGAAGAATACCGGTATTACGCCAAACCGGGTCTTCACCGCAAACACAACGCAATCAAAATTACACGAATCATTGCCGGACCGGATGATGTATAAGATTGAGGGAACTGATTATGGCTGAAGCTCTAAGCCAAGAAGAAATTGACGCCCTATTGCGGGGCGAAGCGCCTCCTCCTCCCCCTTCGACGCTCACAGCGGAGGATGACGACGCGATTAGAAAATATACGGAGTTGGTGGCCAATTCCGGTGGTGAAGTGTATAGCACTTTATTGGGAGAAGATGCGGAATTTACCGTTGAAGAATACAAAGAGCAAGACACCACCGACATTGTTACAGAACTGACAGATGATTTCGTGGTGGCCGAGTTGCAATACAAAGGCCTCTTGCAAGGCAAAAGCGTGATTCTCTTTCAACTGGACAACGCTCTGCAAATCACCCAGCAAATGACCGGCGGGGGCACCGAAAATGAGTTCGGCGATTTGGAAGAAAGTGCTCTCAGCGAAGCGGTGCAATCCCATTTCAGTTCGGTCAACACCATATTGTCTCAAGAATTGGACGGCGATATTACGTTGGAATCTCCCGACATTACAACCAAACCGTCCAATCTGGCCGATATCATGCCCGAATCGACTGAACGTCCGGTTTTCATCAAATACAACATGAAATCCGGACAGATTTCTGGCACGGTGTACCAGGTATTGCCACGCAATCTATTATCCCAACTTTCTTCAACCGAAGCTGAATCTCCTGAAGTGGAAACAGATATGCAAGAAACGAGAACGGGTTTTGGTGAATCCGCTCCTCCCGTCATGTCCACTCCCGCTCAATTTGATATGGGCCACGCTCAGCATGAGGGCCGCGCCCCCGGCTTGGATGTGGATACCGGCAATTTGGAACTCATTCTCGATATCGGCCTGGAAGTCAAAGTGGAATTGGGGCGCACCTTCCGAAAAATTCGCGAAGTGCTCGAATTGGGCCCCGGTTCGGTAATCGAACTTGAACGGCTTTCCGGCGAGCCGGTGGATATTCTGGTGAACGACAAACTCTTCGCCAAAGGCGAAGTGGTGGTGATTGATGAAAATTTCGGCGTTCGCATTACCGACATCTTGAGTATTGAAGAAAGAATTGAAGCCATAAAATAACATTGAGTTGAGGAACTCATGACACGCGCAACCGATTTGAAACTGATTGATTTGATCTCATTGAAACCTGGAACTCTACTGCGCCTCCATTCGGTGAAAGGCGAAGCGGAATGTGTCCCCACCGATGAATTTCAACGGGTGGAAGGATGGAAATCTTCGGTTTCGAATTCTGTGTTCCCCAACAGCAGCGCTCAAACGCGGGACAATTTTTCCAAATTGCTGGATGTGCCTATCGAATTCCAAATTCTCGTGCGCCACGGTGAAAACAATGTAGTGGAATTGCTGCGCATGGAGCCGGGCTGGTGGAAAACCATACTAGAACGCGCCGGTATGCAGGCCGATGTCATGGTCGATGGGCGTGTGATTGCCTCCGGCATCATTGTGGATAACGACGAACAACAAGGCATATTGATTACAGAACTCGCTTCAAGCGAGTTGAGTGTATAGATCGTAGCAGCAAGACTTTTTTTCTATTCTTGAAGCCGCCGTTCGAACAGCGTCCAACTTTCGGCGGTCTTCAAATTGTTACTGTACTAGCGCCGCCAAGTTTCGCTGTACTTCGCGGCCATCGGGTTGAGGGCCATAGAACCCCGCATGTTCTGTGGAGAGCCGGTGGGTCTTCTCATCCGGCAGGTGTGGACCAATGTTTCAATATTACCGTAAGCCATTTGTGGCTGCATTGATTCTCTTTGGCGCCATCCAAATGTATGGCAGTGGTGCGTTTACACAATCCAACAAATCCACCCCTACAGAGACAAGCCAACCCCAAATGCAGCAAAAAGAGTCTCCCTCTGTAGAAGAAGTCACCCTCGATTCCGAATCTTCGAAAGATGATATTCAAGGCGCGTCTTCAAGCCTGACAAAAATAAAAGACACTTTTTCCGGCAAAATAAATTCAGCCACACCTTCACAAGCAACCGAAGACAAGGTGTTTGCCGCTTTGCAAAAAGAGATGGACAAAACCGATGGCAAAACCGGCTCCGCTTTGATCGGTTCAGAAAACTCTTATGACTCCGATACCTCAACCACTCAGTCTTTCGGCCAAATGTTGATCAGTCTGGCCTTTGTCATTCTGATGGTTTTGGCTTTCGCCTGGCTGGCCAAAAAGTTCATTGCCAAAAACCGTTCGTTTGGCGGGGGATTCATTGAAGTTCTCGGATCGCATTCCTTGTCGCAAAAAAGCAAAGTGCATCTGGTTCAAGTGGGGTATGAACGCTTTTTAATCGGTGAAGGCAACAATTCCGTTTCGTTGATCTCCAAAGTCGAATCCGAACTCCCAGCACCGAAAGAAGAAGTATCCCCCATTCAAAACGAAGAAGAAAGCCGGCACATGGCGTCTTTTGATAACCGTTTGAATGAATGGCAAACCGCCCTGCAGGGCGGCACCGTTCATCGCGAACTCGCCGACAGTTTGAGTATACTCGGCGGATTAACCAAACGACTTCGAAGAAAGAAGGTACAAGACCATGGCTAGAGGATTGCGGCTGCTTGTTCTCTTGCTGCTGTTGTTTTGCGGGCTGGGCGGTACGGCTCAAGCGCAGCAAATCCCCATACTGCCCGATTTCGGCATCGGAAGCGATGAGGGGCCCACTCCCCAAGACCTTACCATCACTCTGCAAATTCTATTTCTATTTACCATACTTTCTTTATTGCCCAGCATCGCTGTGATGACCACTTCGTTTATACGCATCTCGATTGTGCTCGGTTTGGTTCGCCGCGCCATCGGCACCCAGCAAACTCCCTCCAATGAAATCATTATCGGCCTTTCACTCTTTTTAACCTTTTACATCATGACCCCGGTGATGGAACGCATTTACGATGAAGCGGTCGGCCCCTACTTGGAGCGCGAACTCGAAGCGTTTGAACCGGGCGATGAAGACGCCTTTGGCAATATTGTTGAAGAACGCGTCCCCCCCTTTTACGTGATGCTGCAGCGTGCCGTGATGCCCCTTCGCGAATTTATGTGGCAGCAAATCGGCGTGAACGGCGCTTCAGACGTGGCGACCTTTATGGCCATGGCCCGTATGGAAAAACCGGCCAACCGGTCGGATGTGCCGACCCATGTTTTGATTCCCGCTTTTATGACCAGTGAACTGAAAAAAGCCTTCATGATGGGATTTATGGTGTTTGTCCCGTTTTTGATTTTAGATATCGTCACCTCATCGGTTTTGATCTCGATGGGGATGTTCCAATTGCCCCCGGCGTTCATTTCGCTTCCCTTCAAAATTCTTCTGTTTGTTTTGATCGACGGCTGGAGCGTTTTGATCCGCGCGCTGGGACTCTCGTTTTTCCAAAACATGGGTGGATAAACCAATCATTTTCATACAGGAGAAAACCAATGACAGAAGAAGCCATCGTCAAACTGGGTCAGGAAATGATGTTAAACGCCCTGGTCATCAGCCTGCCGCTTTTGGGAGTGGGTTTGATTGTCGGGGTCACAATCAGCATTTTTCAGGCCGCAACCCAAATCAACGAACAAACGTTGACCATTGTCCCCAAATTGCTGTTTGTGGGCATCACCATCATGTTTCTCATGCCCTGGCTGGTAAACCGTTTGAACGATTTGGCAACCCGGCTTCTCAGCCAATTGCCTGAGGTGGCGAAATAGTGGATGTCAATTTTCTTCCCCAGCCCTATGACAGCCAGTTTCTCACATTCTTCTTCGTGTATGTGAGAATCAGCGTGGCTGTGTTCACGCTCCCAATTCTAAGCAATGAAGCGGTGAGTGGGCCCATACGGGCGGGATTGGCATTTTGGATTACTCTCGTTTTAATCGGTCCGCTCTGGGGGCTGCATCAAAATGAATTGCCTTGGCTGGTCCCGCTTTCGACGGGAATCTACAGCGGCGTATTGCATTTTGCTCTGGCAGTAGCCATGGAAGTATTGATTGGCTTCGGCATTGGTTTTATCAGCCAAATGTTTTTGCAAACCATAACCATTGCGGGTGAAGTGATCGGCCAGCAAGCGGGCTTTTCGGCTGCCTCGGTGTTTGACCCCATAACCGGACAGGATGTTTTTCTGATTGCCCAGGTCAATATGATGTTTGCTTCAATGGTATTTATCGTCATTGACGGGCCGGGTATCACTCTTGCGGTTCTGGCCGAGAGTTTTCAAGTCGTGAAACCCGGAGAAGGATTCATTTGGTTCACTTTTGCCGATTCGGGTGTACGCACACTGGCCTATGACGCCGCCCGGGGTCACGCCCTGGTCTCGATCATGTATAAAACGGCGGTGCAAATTGCCGCCCCCATGATGGGCGCAATGATCCTGATTAGTGTGACCGAAGCCTTCCTGGCGCGCACGGTTCAACAACTCAACATCCTGGTGGTCGGCTTTGCCATTCGCATTTCCATGAGTTTAATCATCCTGCTTTCCTGGATGATTTTCATGGTGCCGAAATACCGGGATTATTTATTTCAAATCCCCCATTACACATGGGCTTTTTTAAGCAATCTCAGCACACCATGAACGATGACTTGAACATCGTCTGAGGTAGGGTATGGCTGAAACAGAAACAGGGCAGGAAAAAACAGAGCCTGCGACTGCGCGAAGGCGGCAACAGGCGCGGGACGATGGCCAAATCCCCAAAAGTCAGGAACTGAACACCGCCGTCATGCTGCTGACCGGCGTTATTGCTTTTTATATTTTTGCCGGTGATTTTTACGGAGCCATTGTTGACGCCATTACCTATTATTTTGCTCGCATCAACGAGCCTATTATAAAACCGGAAGACGTCGGCAGTTTTAGCATGGAAGTGGGCTGGCGTGTAATCAACATTCTTGCGCCGTTTTATATTTTATTCTTTTTAGTAGGAGTTATCGTGAATCTGTTTCAGGTCGGATTTGTGTTCGTCACCAAACAATTGAAACCGGATTTGACCAAATTGAATCCTATCACCGGCCTGGGAAAATTGTTCAACATGCGCAGCCGGGTAGAGTTTCTCAAGTCGATTGTTAAGTTGATTATAATTCTCCCCTTAATGATCGCCACAGTGCAAGCCGCCCTCCCCAGCATGATGGGCCTGATGAATACGGGATTGAAGGATATCTTGATTCATATCGGATACAAAGCATTGGATGTGGCCATCATCGCTCTCATCTTTTTGATCATCCTGGCCATTATCGATTACATCTATCAACGCTGGCAGATGGAACAAGACTTAAAAATGACCAAAGATGAAGTCAAACAAGAACAAAAAGACATACAGGGGGATCCGCAAATCCGCGCCCGCATTCGCTCCATTCAGCAAGATATGGCCCGGAAACGCATGATGGAAGAAGTGCCCGAAGCCGAAGTGGTGGTAACCAACCCCACAGAATACGCCATCGCCTTGAAATATGATTCCGAACAATTCACCGCCCCCCAAGTGGTAGCCAAAGGGCGCAATGTGATGGCCAAAAAAATCAAAGAACTGGCAATGGCGCACGATGTTCCAATCGTGGAAAACCGCCTGTTGGCACAATCACTCTATAAAATGGTTGAAGTGGGAGATCTAATCCCTCCCGATATGTATCAAGCCGTCGCCGAAGTGCTGGCTTATGTCTATCGATTGAACAACCAATATCAAGAAAAAGCCTCGTAATAGGAAGTAAGAATGAGCCCGGAAAAAGAATCCCATAATGTCATCACCAAGAATGTCGCCAATTTTCTGGTGGCGTTTGGTTTCATTGGCATTGTCGGCATTATGCTGGGAAGTGTTCCACCCTTCATTCTTTCACTATTGCTGGCGATCAACATCTCGCTGGGCCTGCTGATCTTGATGATCTCTCTGTATATGATGAATCCGCTGGAATTTACTGCGTTTCCTACGGTCTTGCTGGTTCTCACATTTTATCGCCTGGCCATCAATGTGGCTTCCACCAAATTGATTTTGGCCCCAGAGGCCGGGGCCAGTGAAAACAAGGCGGGGGCCGTGATTGAATTTTTCGGCCAGGTGGTCGCTGGCGGCAATCCGATCATTGGGGTTGTAGTGTTTCTTATTTTGGTGGTGATCCAGTTTATCGTCATCACAAAAGGTTCAACCCGAATCGCCGAAGTCGCGGCCCGGTTTACTTTGGATGCCATGCCGGGAAAACAAATGGCCATCGACGCCGACCTGAATGCGGGCTTGATCGATGAATCCGAAGCCCGCAAACGCCGCGATGAAATTCGCCGCGAAGCCGATTTTTACGGCGCTATGGATGGGGCCAGCAAATTCGTCCGCGGTGACGCCATCGCTGGGATTATTATCATCATCATCAATATCATTGGCGGCATCATCGTCGGTATGTGGGCCGGCGGCCTTACATTCACCGAGGTGTTGTATACCTACACCATTCTCACCATCGGCGATGGTTTGGGCAGCCAGATCCCCGCCATTTTGATCTCCATTGCCGCCGGTGTGGTGGTCACCCGGGCCAGCGATCAAGCCTCATTGGGTGAGACCTTGTCGCTGCAAATCTTCAACAAACCCGAAGCCCTATATGTAGCGGCTTCAGCCATGTTGTTTGTAACAATTTTGGGATTTGCGATGGAACCCGGAATTGTCGTCCCCTTCCTCTCCCTCTCCCTGGTGTTTGCGGGCTTGGCATGGCAAATCAACCGCATGAAAGCTTATGAAGAAACCTACGCAGAAGAAGAAGCCCGCCGCGAAGAAGAAGAAGCGCCTCCCGAACCCGAAAAAGTGGAATCTCTGCTTGAAGTTGATCCTATGGAAATTGAAATCGGCTTCGGTTTGATCCCAATTGTCGATGCCGAACAAGGGGGCGATCTTCTCGACCGTGTATCTGTAATTCGCCGGCAAACCGCGGTGGAATTGGGAATCTTGGTCCCTCCCATACGAATACGGGACAACATGCAATTGGGACCGCGCCAATACAACATTTTAATTCGAGGCATCAAAGTGGCTGAAGGTGAAATCAGGCCCGACCGTTTGCTCGCCATGAATCCGGCCGCGGCCGAAGAAGAAGACGATGTGCCCGGGATCAAAACCGCCGAACCGGCGTTTGGCACCCCCGCCAAATGGATCGAACCCGACGAACGCTCCCGCGCCGAAATGGCTGGTTACAGCGTAGTCGAACCGGCTGCTGTACTGGCTACGCATCTCACCGAAGTGATCCGATCCCATGCCGACGAACTGTTGGGACGGCAGGAAGTTCAACAACTCATCGACCACCTGCGCGAACGCAACGAAGTTCTCGTCAAAGAATTGCTCGAAACCACCGGCGTCAAAGTGGGCGTCATTCAGAAAGTGCTGCAAGGCCTGCTGCGTGAACGCGTGCCCATTCGGAATTTGGAACTCATCTTTGAAGCGATTGCCGATTATGCCGAACCGGCCCAGATGAATCCCGATACCATAATCGAATATTGCCGCATGTATCTGGCCCGCATCATTACCAACCTGTATGTAGATGCCCAAGGCCAACTGCCGGTGATTACGCTCGACCCGAACATTGAAACCCGCATCATCGAAGGCATGCAGCGCGGAGGCGCCGCGGGCATTATGGCCACCGACCCCGCCTATGCCGAACAGGTCATCACCTCGATCGAAGCCGAAACCAACGCCGCTGCCACCTCAGGGTATCATCCTCTGATCTTAACCACTCCCCAAATTCGGGCACACCTCCGCCGCCTCTGTGAACGGCGGATTCCAAATATAATCGTCCTTTCTTATAACGAAATCGCACCGGAAGTTCAGGTGTCCAGAATAGGTACAGTGAGGTTACAAGGTGAGGGTGAAAAAGTTTCAAGCGAATAACATGGCCGAAGCCATGAAGATGGTAAAGGCGGAACTCGGGCCGAATGCGATCATTCTCCATTCTCGCGATTTGGGGAAAGGACTGCTGGGGTTTTTTCTCGGCAAAGGTGTAGAAGTCACGGCCGGGGTGGACCCTAAAGAAACCCGTAAGCCGGGTCCACCCCCTCAGCGCAAAGAAAGCAATCCGCTGCTGCAAACTCCTCCGCCGCCGTCGTCATCGCAATCAAAGGTTGGCGCGAAGGTGGATTTTAAGGTACAAGATCAAAATCAAAACGACGAAGTCAATCCACTCCTTGCGCTGTCGCAAAAACTGCAAAAAGAAAACGATGACCTCAAACAAGCCATTCAACATCCTCTAGCCAACAAGAATGAAAACAAAAACTCTTCGCAATCAAACCATCAAGAACAACCGAGCAACACTCAAAAACAACCAAACAACAACCAATTGGAAACCCGATTGAGCCATATGGAAAACCAGCTGAACAAGCTGACCGATTTGATCGAAAAGCTGGTGCCTTCGATCACTTCGGGCCAGGTTCCCACCGTTCCCAATCGAACGCGGGAGCTGTACAACCACCTTTTGGAACAGGATGTGGATGAAAGCCTGGCGCTTTCGATCGCCACCCAAATCGCGGATACAACAGACGAAAACGATGATGTCTGGACCGCACTCAAAACCCATTTGACTTCGCTCATTCAAACCGCCGAACCGGCGGAAATGGATTTCGATAGCAAATCTCCCAAAGTATTATTGCTGATCGGACCGACCGGTGTTGGAAAAACCACATCACTCGCCAAAATATCCGCCCAATACCGCTACACCACCGAATCCCAGAAACGGCCCAAAATTGTATTCATCACAGCCGATTTGTACCGGCTCGCCGCGGTCGAACAATTGCAGAAATATACGGAAATACTGGGGTGTGAGCTGGAAGTTACCTATTCGGCCGAAGAAGCGAAACAGGCCGTTCAAAAACACAAAGACGCCAATCTCATTCTGTTCGACACAGCCGGCACCTGCCAACGCAACATGCCGCAAATGGGCACGCTCAAATCGATCTGCGAAGCCTGCGAGCCCACCGAAATCCATCTTGTTCTTTCAGCCACAACCAAATTCAGCGATTTGGTCGATGTGGTCGAACATTTCAAAGAAGTAACTCCATCCCGTTTTATTTTCACCAAAATTGATGAATCCACCACCTATGGAACCTTGCTCAACATTCAACACAAGTACAAAATACCAGTCTCTTATCTCACCACCGGACAAAACGTGCCCGAAGATATCGAACGGGCCAAACCCGAACGCATTGCCAAATTGCTGATGACCAAACCCACCGTCAACCGGACGGTGAACGATATAACCATTTCTCCACAAGAAAAATCGAACGGGGAGGCCGCATCGAATAACACGACCTCCTCGGCCGGCACGAACAAGAAAACAGAAAACGCATCGAATCAGGAAAAGAAAGATGAAGAATAAAGTTGTAGACCAGGCCGAAAAACTTCGGCAACTCGCTCAAAAAGAACTCCAATCCCAGGGGGGCGAAAATGCCGCCGCAACCCTTGAACCAACCACGATCGAAAAAACGGTTCAAAAATCTCCATTGCTTGAACCGCTTGCTGTGGATATGAATAAAACGGATGCGGATTCTGCACCCTCTGTAACCCCAACCACTTCAGAAAAAGAGGCGGCCAAAAACACCGGTGATAAAAAGGAAAATACCCCGGCATCCACACCCAAAAAAGAAAATGGCCAACCGAAGCAAGAAACAAAAAAATCTCTGCCCAAACCAAATGCCGAAAACAAACAAAATACAGAAAAACCTCCAACGGCAGATGAGAAAACAACAACAAAATCCGAATCCCAAAAAACGCCTTCAACAAAAACAGAAAATAAAGATAAAACTGCTGGGGATGAGATAAGCGAGAACAAAACCCAACCGGCAGAATCATCCAAACCGGAACCGGAAACCTCTTCCACGCCTTTGAAGGAAACCAAAGGCGAATCTGTAAAAAGCCCACAACCGCAGGAGGCCCCCAAACCAGAATCTTCAACAGCATCCATCCTCAAGATTCTTCATTCCAAGCGTTTCCCCGTGGAAAAACAAACCCAAGTGATCGCGGTCACGGGCGGCAAAGGCGGTGTGGGCAAAACCAACGTCACCTGCAATCTCGCGCTCTCAATGGGCCAAATGGGCAAACGGGTAATGATCTTGGATGCGGATCTATCATTGGCCAATGTCGATGTATTGCTCGGCCTGACTCCCCGCTACAATCTCGCGCATCTCTTAAATGGCGAGAAACAATTGAACGAAATCATTGTACAAGGCCCGCAAAATCTGCAAATCATCCCCAGCGGGTCTGGCTTGGAAGAACTATCTCAACCCACACCCGATCAAATGGAACGCCTCTTTGAAGCGTTCGCCAAATTGTCTCCTATGCCTGATGTACTGCTGATTGACACCGCGGCGGGCATCCATTCCAACGTCATGCAATTTCTTTTGGCGGCCGATCAAACCATTGTCGTCACGACACCCGAACCCACCGCCTATACAGACGCCTATGCGCTCATCAAGACTCTCGTACGCCACGACCCGGCGCGGGAAATCGGTGTGATCGTCAATATGGCGAATGACCGGCGTGAAGCCATTGAAGTCACAAAACTCATGCTGCAAATGTGCCGGCAGTTTTTAAAGATCGTATTTAACAATTTGGGATACATCCCCCGCGATATCGAAGTGCTCAAAGCCGTGCGGAGGCAAAAGCCGCTTCTGCTCAGCGCTCCCAAAGCAGCCGCCTCCCGCGAAATACACAACATTGCTTCTACGGTGCTGCAAATTGAAAAGAAAAAAACCAGTAGCGGCCTCAAAGGATTCTTCACACGCCTGTTTTCTCTTCCATCCAACCGCAAAGCAGCCTCTTGATAGCAATGTTTTTATATCACTACCAGTAGCAATTTGCTCTAAGCAAAAATGGTTAGTATAATAAAACAAAAGGTTTTTTTGATTCAAAATTCATTTGAATCGATTTCGCGCTGAAGCCCATACCAACAGACCGCTTCACGCACATTTCAAATTTTTAAAATTTCACACGAAATGATTGGTTTTAATACAATGATACAACAATATTATATTCCATTTCTTTCATTGGTATTGATTATGTTGTTAAGCGGCTGCGCCACCACTCAATTTGTGCCGCTGCCCAATGAAGAAAACCAAGTGATCCCAAACACTTCGAAACTCACTTCGAAAAAAGACAGTCTCATTATTAACGTCGGTCCGGCATCGAGTTCTTACCGTTTGAGCAACAAACTCACCATCATCGAAATGACGATTGTCAATCCGACCGGCTCTTCTATCACCTATTATCCCAAAGAATTTTTGTTGTTCGATCACTACAATCAGCAGTATCATCCTCTCGAACGGGATGCGTTGTCCGATTTCTCCTCATCCAGTAGGCATGTGTATCCCCATTATTCGTATGGCTTCGGTTATCATCATGGGTATTACCGTCATCATTATGGCTTTCATCATTACCCACATTATTATCCACATGGGTATACATACCGCCGTTCTTACCACGGCCTGATTTCCTATGCGTTGCCGTTGCGGCCTATAACCATTCATCCTCACTCCAGCGTGAGTGGATACCTCTATTACCCAGTCGCCCGCAATTCTCTAGAATCGATGACACTGCACATCACCCGCTTTACCCGGCGGCCCAGCGGGCCTGAAGATACACCTCCGGAAATTTCATACCGTTTCCACTTCGACGCGTTGAAATAATAGATTCGAAATGCTATAGGCCATGAATGATGACTCGGCAAAAAGTCTTTTTTGGAGCGCAGGCGTCCTCGCCTGCAACAACATAACGAGCAGGTTGGATGGCCGCTTTACTATATATTGTCTAGTCGTTTTCTGGATCGGACTTTTTGCCGGATTTTTCATGAATGCTTTAACACATGAATGTTTTAACCTATGGCCATGATTTTGGAGGAGTCGGGATCCAGGTATTCGATCGATTCTTGATAGCGCCCCGCTTGAATTAAGAGCATGCCATATTCGGCCCGCATTTGAGGCTGGCGGGGATACTTTTTCAATGCCTCTCCCAACCGCTTCAAGGCATCGTTCACCCGATTCGATTTTTTGCAGGCCTTCGAATATTCAAGCAATACATCCACCTGCGGAACCGGTTCTTGAACCAAGGGCATAAGGGTTTGGATGGCATCATCGAAATTCGCTCGGGCGTTTTGACAGCGGGCCAAAAACAATTGATTCCGCTTCCGGGTGGGGTCGAAGCGAACCGACGCGCGGGCTTGTTCTAACGCATCATCAAATTTTCCCTCATCGTAAAGCATCATCCCCCACCAATAATAGGCTTCGGCATTGCCTGCATCAATTTCAATGGCGCGTTCAAAACATTCCAACGCCTCAAAAAAAGAAAATCTTCTGCGGTATATGCAGCCCAAACAAACCCGCGAATATGAATTCTCGTCGTTCCCTTTCACGGCTTTGCGCAGAACATCAAACGCCTGATCGTCACGCCCGTCTTCAGTCAACGCCCGTCCCAATTTATGCTGCACCGAATTCAAATGAGGGTGCTTGTTCAACAGCTTTTGAAAAACTTGCGCCGCCCGGTACCAGATATTTCTTTTACTATACAAATCGCCGAGTGTTTCCAGGTAAGATCGTGATTCCTCCCGTTCAACGGCTTTTTCAAACAAAGCAATGGCCTCATCCACCTTGCCGTCTTCGATCATCACATTGCCCAACGCCTGAAAATCACTGGCTTCCGCATGGCGAATTTCGGTAATCATCCGCAATTCGCAAATAAAAGCAAACCGGTTGCCCATCGCCAGATAAATTTCCGCTCGCAGCCGGTGCCCCAGCAAATGAGTGCGGTCGAATTGAAAGAGCTGATCCAAAATTTGAATCGCTTCTTTGTTTATGTTCTTCTTGAAGTGAGTTCGGGCTTTGTTGTAAAGCCGTTCCACTTCTTCCTGGCGAATGGCGGGAACGGTTGAGGCCAGTTGTTGAATCACCTTCTGCAGCAATGCAATCCGGCTTTCGATGGGCAAGGTATCTAATTTGTTGTATACCTTCATTTCAAAACGGCGCTTTTCTTGCTGCGAAAGATGCTGAAGGCACCGGCGGAAAGCGGTTTTTAAATTGCTTTCCGTGTCCAAGTCTTTTTTGATTTGTTGATCCAGGCGCTGATACTTTCCCAGCAATTGCTCCATCAATGCAATGGTTTCATCACGCAGGTTTCGCGCGTTTTCTACCGCCGCTTCCACTTTTTTTAAGAGCCCTTCATCCATTGAATCGGCATCGCTCATCGTCCGAATGCTTTCAATGGCGTGCTCCCCTTTTTCCAGCATGGTCTTTTTTTGCAGAAACTGTTCCGAAAGGTCATAAAATTCCAAAGCCCAGTTGGATGAAAGGCGGCTGAGACGGTCCAACTTTCGGTGCTGCTCCAACTCGCGTTTGGCTTCCAATATCGCGTTGCGCACCTCATCAGCCACGCCATCCCGCAAAATGCGCACAAACTGCTGGCTGCGGTCTTCGCCCTGGCCGATCTCTGTTTTCATCGATTTCAGCGTATAGTTCAACTCCTGCACTTTGGCTTTTCTGCGCAAAGATTCGGCTTTTTCTTGAATCGCTGACAACTGTTGTTGTTTCTCACCTGTCTCCATTGGATATGCTATTCTTCCATTTCATCCTTGTCATCGGGGCGTTCCGAATACGGACCTTTGACCAATTTCCCATCCATCCAAATAATATTGGTAGGCCCCAATGTTTGGGTGATTTTCATGCTTTGATCGAGAATTTTGATGATGGTGCCGGGATGAATGGCTTTTTTGGCTCGCACCATTCGCACTGAATTTTGGCTGGCGGCGAGTTCGGTCTCCGCCAGTTTCACCGCGTGTTCCAAATCTTTGGTTTCGGCTTTTTTTTCTTTGGAAAGATTCAATATTTTTTTTAATTTCTTTTTCTCTTGTAAAGACAACGATTCCGTCACGCCATTCTGGGGAAGCAACAAATTGCGCATTTGCAGCAATTTGTTTAACTCACTCAATTTCTCTTTTAATTTTTTTTGCGCCTTTTCAAGCCGTTTCTCCAGCGCCTGCACTTCGGCTCCCAGAATAATTTCGGTTTTGACACCGATATCCGATCCCAAGACTCCCACACAAACGTCATCCCAGGCATAGGTCCTGCCCCCTATGATTTGAACCGAATCTCCCTCAGATGCAATTCGGCGGGCTCCCATATGGCAATGAATCACCGACCCCTTCACGGATATGGTGCTGCCCGCTTTCACGGTGGTTTCGTTGAGATATTTGGCGCTGACCGTGTTTCCCGCTTTCAAAATGGCTTTTTCTTTGCCATTCACTCCCCCTTTGACGAACATGTTGTTGCCAGCCGTCAAATAAGCTGCTTCGACCACTCCCTGCACAGCAATATCGCTTTGTGATTCCACGATAAATTCACTCAATACATTCCCACTGATCGAAACCCCCACTTCGGTCTTGATATTTCCTATTGAGTAATCCACATTTCCTGGAACCACCAATGCAGGAACCACCACAACTTTCCCGTTTTCGAGATACACACAACCGTCCACATCCGATTGCAGTTGCAGACCGTCTTGCGAAAGGCTGCAATTTTTGATTGCAGGCAATTTTTCATCCAAACCCGGCGTACTCGGAATCGGCTCACCATACACGGTAAATCCGGCTTCCCCTTCCGTTGGAGACTCCTTCCGGTAAAGAATTTGCCCTGCTTTTACCGGTTTAAAATCGCGCACTTCGCGGTGATCCACTTGTTGATCTTCCTGTAGACTTTTCTCTCGTCTGTTGATCAGTTGAATTTCATCAATAATGACGGCGTCTTTGCCGAGAACCGGGGAGTGGCCTCGGGCGATTCGCAATTGGGTATCGTGGTATTTCTCGTCAAACACCGAGGCCAGTGCGCTTTCCTCCACACCATGGGTAATCCCACTTTGTTCGAGCGATTCTTGTAAGCGCTCCACATTCCACAGGGGAAGCAAAATGGATGGAATCTGAACGAAAGCCGACATGTTGTCGTTGCTGGCCGTTACATCCGGCCCAATCCGCACCGCCGCTTGAATCAAAAATTCACCGGGTAACGTTTCATCAGTGGGGTCATTTTGAAAGTCGAGGGGATCGATTTCCAAAGCTTGAAATGTAATAAAAAACAGATTTCTCAATAGAGTATAAGTCGCTTCACGCAACCGTTGGATGGGCATTCGGCCACACCATTGCTGCATTTGCTGGATAAATTGAGAGCAATGCTCCAAATCTTCTAGAAACTCATCCCCCATCCCCTTCTTGTCCAAATATTCCAATAAAGAAAGCACACCCTGTTCCAGAATCTCCAGCGCTTCTCGAATCCGGTCTTCTTCAGTGCTTTGCGTCGTTTGGATCGGTTCCAATTCAGCCACAGCCATGCTTCTGCTTCCTGTTGAAATACCAATGTAAAAATTCTTTATGGATTATATCCCAAAACATAACCAAAAACATTTGTAATTCTCTGAAAGAATCTGCTTTCCCATTCCTCCCCCAATGAAATGGGGGAGGTTAGGAGGGGGTTAAATCGACTACCTTTGCAATTGTTAAACTTAATTCATGCCTGAGAGACAAACTCTCAAAATTTACAAGTTAGAATCTAAGACTGATCTTTACCCATAAGTTTGGGGAACGTTTTTTGCCCCCCCTTCTAAAGGGGGGTAAGCACCGCAGGTGCTGGGGGGATTTAGCGGATTGAGGAAAGCCTGATCCCCCCTACCCCCCTTAATAAGGGAGGAATCCCTACTCAACACTTGTGGGTAAAGATCAGAAGCCTACGAAGAGGCCTGTTTGCCCTGCTTTTCTTGATAAACCATCCGTTGCGATTTTTCTTTTGCCAGCTCTTTCCCTTTCCCCTCTTCTGATAATCGGGATTTGCGGACCAATACAATCACCTCATCAATTATATCATCCATTTTGAAGAGACACATTTCATCAATTTTGTCCATCTCGGCCTCCACATCCGCCAAAAAACTCATAGCCACTTGGCCGAGTGGTTTGTCTAGTTCATTGACATGATCTTTGTTACTAGTGCGAAGACGGCGAAACGACTCTATACACTTGACGATTTGCGCTTGGCCACTCTCTTCTAAATTCTTCAAATACCCATTCGATACATCATCGGCACAGATCTCTGTAAACTGAGAATACATTTCAAATTGAATGTGCATCAACTTTCGTTTTTCCGCAAGAAATTTTAGCCGGGCTTCCCGTGCTTTCTCCAAATAGGGGCGTAACCGTTTTTTTCTCAGATTATAGGTTTTCATGTGCTTTTTACAAAAAGCCTTTAATACTTTCACCTGTTCGTAATCTTTTTCATGCACGGCTTTCAAAAGGGCAGAATTGGCCTCTTCCACTTGTTTGATAACTGAATCTTCTTGTTTTTTGCGTTCGATGGCCCCTTCAAGCACCCTCACATCTTTCACCAAACTGGAAGCCCGGTTGTTTATGCTCTCTAGATTGCGCCGCAAAGTTACTATGTCTTTATCACTCAAGGTCTCCAATAAATCCCAAACTTGAATTAGTTCCTGGCAGCGCCGAATCCGGTTGGCTATATCTTTGGCCAGGCTGCACTCTCCGCGAATCATGCGTTTCCGCATTTTTTCAATCAGTTGTTTGCGCCGTATAGATTTTGACCGGTTTTTCTCATCTTTGGTAACGCATTTTTGTTTTCCCGATTCCACTACAACCGACAAATCTTTAAGCGACAATCCCGTACTATTGGCTTTATCCAAAATCTTATTCGCCGTAATTGCGGTATTGAATTGGCTCAACATTTGATCCAAATCCAACTCGGCATCCAAATCAACATGCGTATCTTTTTTACGCATAGTTCCACCTTATTCATTGAATAAAAATCAAATTTACATTACTCAAAAAAAATGCCAAAACAGTGATTTTCTATAAAATCGGTCTAAATAAGAGGTGTTTACAATGGATTCTTTATAAAAAATCAAGAATTCATTAGTTTATAGGTGGGGATAAATCAGACTTGTCACACTTTCAATTACAACTCAAATTGTGTGTAACTGAAAAAGTCACAAATAAGATCAATTGAATTTTATTACAATACCATTAACCTTCTGAAATGGTTCATTTCATCAGCAATCTACTGATTTCTCTGAATTTATCGATTAATCATG
The DNA here is from genome assembly GCA_964516245.1 of uncultured bacterium. Classification (GTDB taxonomy): domain Bacteria; phylum Hinthialibacterota; class Hinthialibacteria; order Hinthialibacterales; family Hinthialibacteraceae; genus CAZEZQ01. Next base: position 18,834 of record CAZEZQ010000004.1, read on the forward strand.
CGATTTGGCTGGCCCGTCGTTTCTAGCACAGACAGCCATAGTTCCTCTTCTGGATCAATCACCTTTCTCTCTGAGACCGCCGCTTCGATAGGAACATGGGTAAACGCATTATTCCAAAAACCTATGATCAATCCCGTTCGCCCCGTCATTGCCGCATGAACCGCATTATGCGCCAATTGCAGGCAAAACATACTGTCGCTCGCATTCGCTTTCACCGAACGCACGAAATAACTGGGGTCGATATATTTCACATTGGCTTCAATGTTCCGTTGATGAAAATATTGTTTCACCCGTTCGTATAAAAACTCCCCAATATCAGAAAGAATAACATTTCCAGATGCATCCCGCTTTGTTGCTTCTTGTTCGATGAGTTCCTGGCCTGCGCCTTCCGCCACCACCACCAAAGCATGGTGGCGTTTCAACAACCGTTTCTCTAAAGCCGCCAGAAATCCATTGGGGGGGTCCATATCCATGGGAACTTCAGGGACCCAAAGAAAATTCACGTCTCCGCTGGCAATCGACGCCGTTGCCGATAAAAAACCCGAATGGCGTCCCATCAATTTAACAATCGCAACGCCATTGTAGGCCCCCTCCGCTTCTGCATGCGCGCTTTGCAGAACCTGGGTCGCCGTTGAATAAGCCGTTTCAAAGCCAAAGCTTTTCGTCACATACATCACATCGTTGTCAATAGTCTTGGGAAGCCCGACAACTGAAATATCCAAGCCCCGGCGGTCGATTTCTTTTACCAGTTCCAACGCCCCCCGTTGGGTTCCATCGCCTCCAATGGCAAAGAGCATTTTGATTTCATGCTTCACCATGAAATCCACCATCTCCCCCACATCTTGAGGGCCTCTCGACGAGCCCAGCATTGTCCCCCCTTGGTTATGAATACTCTCAACCACTTCATGAGTAAGCTCGATTGGCTCTATCTGTGAACGTTCGGCCAAGCCCTTGTATCCATATTGAATTCCAAGAACTTTCTTCACCTTGTATTGATACTTCAACGAATAGGCGATGCCGCGAATCACATCATTGATTCCTGGACACAACCCGCCACATGTCACAATCGCCGCCGTCACATTGGATGGATTGTAGTAGATCTTATCGCGGGGACCGGCGGCTTCAAATGATGGAACCTCTTCACCCCGATCCATATACGATTTCAAATCCAATAGGGTATTTGGAAACAAAATGCGTTCAGAATCGTCCATGTAATTTGTAATCATATCATTCGGATCGTAAGACAATTGAATGGGAGAATCAAAACGGCTTTCTTGAAAACGCCGGATACGAAAATCCAAAACAGGTGGTTTCATGATGCAGCCTCTGTGAAAAAATAGATTTTATTAATGAAAAAGGGGCAGATATTCGATCTGCCCCTTCATTATAGTTTCCAATATTCAGAAATTAATTAAATGGTATGTTCTTGTTCCACTTTTTCAGCCTCTGAAGATTCCAAGTTTTCTCTCTCTTCAGATTCACTGCCCGAAGAATCCGTTTCCATTTCTGCAGAAGATTCAGAAGGGTGTTCTTCCGAAACAGTTAAAGAATCATCGCTCTGTATTTTGGTTTCTTCTCCTGTTTCTAATTCTGCAGCCGATTCAGTTGCGGGTTCTTCAACCGAAACAGATGGTTCTTCTGTAACAGGTTCATCGCTTGAAACCTCATGTTGGGCTTCCACCGGTTCTTGGCTTTCCGCTTGCGCTTCACCCGCTGCCGGTTCTTCGCTTTCAACTTGCGCTTCTTCCGCTGCCGGTTCTTGGCTTTCAGATTGCGCTTCTTCCAGTGCCCGTTCTTGGCTTTCAGATTGCTCTTCCACAGAAGCCGTTTCTTCGGTTACGGCCGGTTCCACCTTGGCCTCTTCTTGATGAGACACCTCAGGTGTGGAGGCCTGCTCTTCGCTCTCTGATTGCTCTTTCAGTTTGGCTGCCATAGCCTGGCCGATCATTTCACCCAATGTGGCATTGCCGCCCGCTTCAGCCGCCATAAACTGTTCGACTTCTTGTTTCTCTTGTTCTTTTTGGAACTCACGCAGCGACATGCTGATCTTTTGATTGTCGCGATCGAACTTGATCACTTTCATGTTGTATTTCTCACCCACCTTGATCGCATCTTCATGCCGCTGGCCTTTGGGGACCAAGGCGGTATGGTGAGCCAAGCCTTCAATGCCTTCTTCGAGTTCTACAAAAGCGCCGAATTCGGTAATCCGTTTGACTTCCACTTCATGCACCGAACCCACCTTATATTTCCGGGCGGCTTGGTCCCAGGGATTGGGCTCCAGCTGCTTTAAACCTAAAGAAATTCGCTGCTGGCTGGGATCGATCTCAAGCACTTTGGCTTGAACGGTTTCACCCTTTTTGAGAAGTTTCTTGGGATGCATTGCTTTGTCCATCCACGAAAGATCCGATACGTGAATCATGCCGTCCACCCCTTCCGGCAAACGCACAAACGCGCCGAAATCGGTCATGCCGGTCACTTCTCCTTCGATCACGCTTCCCGGTGGATGATTGGTCTTGGCCAACGTCCACGGATCCACCGCCGTTTGGCGCAAACTTAATGAAATACGCCGGCGCTCGTCGTCGATGCCGAGAATCTTCACGCGAATTTCATCGCCTTCATTGAGCAGTTCGTTGGGATGCTTCACCCGTTTCGTCCACGACATTTCCGAAACGTGAATCAATCCCTCCACTCCTTCTTCCAAGCATACAAAGGCCCCATACTTGGTTAAGCTGGTAACCTTTCCGCCGATAATCGAACCGGCTGGATATTTTTCTTCAATCTTCAACCATGGGTCGGGAGATTTTTGTTTCAGGCCGAGTGAGATCCGCTCGCCTTCGATATTAAGCACCATCACTTTGACCTCGTCGCCTACTTTGACCATATCCCGCGGATGCGCTACATGGTCCCACGACATATCTTTCACATGCAATAGGCCGTCAATGCCACCCAAATCGATAAAGGCGCCAAAATCGGTTAGGTTCTTTACCACGCCTTTCACCCAAAAGCCTTCACGCAGATTGTTGAGCGTTTCTTGGCGCAGCATTTCACGTTTTTCTTCAATCGCTTTGCGCTGAGATAGAATCAAATCGCGCTTGTTGCGCATTTCCAAAATCTTCGCTTCGATGGTTTGGCCCACCAGCGCCTTTTGATCCTCTTGCGTGCGGGCGCCCGGTCCCATTTGGGAAAAGGGGATAAATCCACGCAAACCCCCGACATCCACCTCGAAGCCGCCTTTGAGTATGGTTTTTACATAGCACTGTACGGCTTCGCCATTTTCATAGGCTTTGCGTATTCCCCGCCGCGCCGCGCGTTCTTTCGCGCGTCGGCGTGACAACACCGGCAGGCCGTCTTTGCCCTCCTGTTTGATGACGAGCACCTCGACATCCATCCCTACATACACATTGGGATCTTTGCCATCGCCCATGAATTCTGAAAGAGCTATAACCCCTTCAGACTTCAGTCCGATATCGACCGTGACGTCTTCTTCCGTCACTTTCACCACGTGGCCCACACTGATTTGCCCATTTTCAACGGAAGACATGGATTCTTCCATCAACGAATCCATATCGAGATCTTCTTCGTTCATTTCGGAAGCTTCGTCGGTTAATGCGACCTGCTCTTCCATGGCAGTTGTGTTGGTTTCATGTGCCGTTTCATGAACGGCTTGCTCTCGTTCCTGACTAACCATTGAGTCAATCGCCTCCAAATTCTCAAATCTCTGATGCGTTTTATGGTTTAGAAACACACGGTCAGTAAATCCCAAACCGTGTGGATTCTACAAGAATTAATTTACCTGTTAAGGCTTTGTGTAAAGGATTTTACGATTCCTTTAAACTTCATACTTTGCCGGATAAATAATGTCGTTCTTTTTCAGACAATACGGCTTGGAGTTGCTTTGTAAACTGTTCGATTTCTTTCCGGCCCGGTTTGGTTTCATAGTTGGGTGACTGCAAGCATTCACCAAAATCTACAATCACCCGGTAGGGACGAGGAAACCAGGCACCTCTCGGCATGGCCCGCTGGGTTCCCACTACGTACACCGGAAGAACCGGCGCCCCGCTCTGAATGGCCAACCATGCCACTCCAGTTTCCAATGGTTGAAGAGTTCCATCATGACTTCGTGTTCCTTCGGGAAACAGTAAGATGACAGCATCATCCTTGAGCAATCGCAGCGAGGTCCGTAAGGCTTTCATATCCCCCTGCCCCCGGGCGACTGGAAAGGACCCTACCCAGCGCAACCACATACCGAGTAAAGGTATCCGAAAGAGTTCCTGTTTGGCTAAAAATGAGATTTGCCGAGGGAGCCCTAAACCTATCATTGGCGGATCAAGATAACTACAGTGGTTTGCCGCCAACAATATCGGACCCGTAGGAGGAATATGTTCTATACCCTTAACTGTTAGCCGAAAATAACTCCTAGCGAGTAGTC
>CAZEZQ010000005.1:0-21113 GCA_964516245.1 uncultured bacterium
CCACCAAGGCGCGTCTATGACCTGCGCTCCAAAAAAGACTTTTTGCCGAATCGCCTTAACAGACAGATTTTTCTAAAACCATTGTCTATGGAATTAAAATAAAGAATCAATATAAGCGTTTTGTAAGTACTACAACTTAGGTAAGTTATACAAGAGAAAACAAATTGGCGCAAGGCATTTATTTGGTGTAGAACAGAGAATGATTCATTCAAATCGTTTCGTATTCTTTAAAGGCTTTGTTTTCTTTCAATCTTCATTGACTTGGTTTCATTTAATTGGTTTCTTAGTTTAATCAATTTGAAACTCAATTATTTTCGGTTTATTTCCGATTATTTCTTGACAAAATCAGGATACAAGTAAAATAGTTTATATTTCCCCGAATCTTTCAAATCAATATTAGAAATCGTATGAATCAACATAAGGTACAAGAATTAAATGAAATTGAACATACTTGGGTACCCATGCCGGATGGCTGCAAATTGGCTGCCCGTATATGGATGCCGAAGAAGGCCGAAACCAATCCTGTTCCGGCAATATTGGAGTATATTCCCTACCGGATCAGGGATTTCACTGCCTATCGTGACTCAAATATTCATCGGTATTTTGCCCAAAATGGATTTGCTTGTATCCGTGTGGATTTGCGCGGAAGCGGCGACTCAGATGGAATATTATACGATGAATATTTAGAGCAAGAGTTGCAAGACGGTGTGGAAACACTGAAGTGGATCAGCCAACAACCTTGGTGCGATGGCAATGTGGGCATGATTGGCCTTTCATGGGGGGGATTCAATGGTTTGCAAATCGCCGCTTTGCAGCCGGAGTGCCTGAAGGCAGTTATCACTGTGTGCTCTTCAGATGACCGGTATTCGGACGACGTGCATTACATGGGTGGATGTTTGCTAACCGATAACCTCTCATGGGCGTCTACCATGTTTGCTTATAATTCCTGTCCACCTGACCCCCTCATTGTGGGTGAGAAATGGAAAGAGATGTGGCTCGAACGCCTCGAAAAAAGCGGGCTATGGATTAAAACCTGGTTGGAGCACCAGCGCCGCGATGAGTATTGGAAACACGCATCTGTTTGTAATGATTATTCGGCCATACAATGCCCAATTTATGCCGTCAGTGGTTGGGCGGATGGGTATTCAAACTCTGTTTTTCGTCTTATGCAAAATTTAAAAGTTCCACGAAAGGGTTTAATTGGCGCCTGGGGACACAAATATCCCCACATGGGCAATCCAGGACCGGCGATTGGTTTCCTAAACGAATCGTTGCGCTGGTGGAACGAGTGGCTCAAAGGTGAAAATACGGGAATCATGGATGAACCTATGCTGCGGGTGTGGATGCAGGACACCTATTCACCCGTCAGCGAAAAACGGCCCGGCCGATGGGTTGCTGAAGATTCGTGGCCCTCACCCAATGTTTCAGAGAAAGTATTTCATATTGCGCCCGGTGATCTTCTGGCGGAACCGAATCCAAGCAAAGAAAAAGACCTCACCATCCAAAGCCCATTAAGTGTGGGTTTGTTTGCAGGCAAATGGTGTTCTTATAGCGCCCATACAGACTTACCCAGCGACCAGCGGGAGGAAGATGGCGGTTCTTGGGTATTAGACACAGAAGAACTTGAACACCCGATAGAAATTATGGGAATGCCCTATGTCAATTTGGAACTGAGCGCGAATAAACCCATTGCCATGGCAGCGGTTCGGCTTTCGGATGTCGCACCGGATGGGAAAGCCACCCGGGTGAGTTATGGATTGTTGAATTTAACTCACAGAGAAAGCGACGAAGAACCCACTGTTTTGGAACCTGGCAAAAAATACAATATTCGGGTTAATCTCAATTACATTGCGCAGCGTTTCCCGAAAGGAAATCGAATCCGTCTTTCGGTCTCTACTTCGTATTGGCCTTTGGCTTGGCCATCGCCAGAACCGGTGATGCTCACCTTAACATGCCACAATAGCCAATTGATTTTGCCGGTGAGACCCCTTCAAACGAGTGATGAGCACTTGAAGCCATTTCAACCGGCAGATGGCGCCACTCCAATTGAGACCACACTTCTTGCTCCCTCCCATAGGGAATGGACGGTGCTGCATAACTTAGCCAACAACAAAACCACACTTAAAGTTGTCAACAATGATGCAAAATACAGGATCAATCAGTACGATTTAACTTTGCACCGGACAGTGACAGAAGAATTTTCTTATATCTATAATCAATACGACACAGTACGCGCTGAAGTGGATTCCATGAGAAGATTGGAGCGTGCAGATTGGTCGATCGTAACCTACACAAGAACGGTAGTAACATCGACACCCACACATTTTCGAATATTGGCAACATTAGACGCTTACAATGGCGATAAGCGTGTTTTCAGCAAGAGTTGGGACGAGAGCATTGAACGAGATTATTTATAATGGGAAAACAATGAAGAAAGTTTTCGTGGTTGGTTATGATTCATTTAATGTGGAACGGTTAAAGCGGATTCCCCGTGCGCAGGAATGTGAATTTTATCCTGCGTTGGAATGGGAAGATTTTCGCGGTGTCGACAAATTTGATATCAAAGCCTTAATTGAAAAGGCCAATCTGAATATCCATAAAATTTGTGAAGTTCCTGACGCCATTATCACCTATTGGGATTTCCCTGCGAGCAGCATTGTGCCAATCTTGGTGCAGCAATACGGGCTTCGTGGTCCCTCGTTGCGCAGTGTAATGAAATGCGAACACAAGTTTTGGAGCCGGATGGAACAGCGGAAGGTGATTATCGATCACATCCCTGAATTTCAAGCGGTTGATCCCTTTGACGATGACGCTTATTCCAAATTAACTTTGATTACACCGTTTTGGATCAAACCTTTTAAATCGTTTCGTTCTTTTTTGGCATACCGCATCAATGATGAGAGGGATTTTCATAATAGCATTGAGAACATTCGCAGCAACATCGAAGTAATAAATGAACCTTTTCAGTATTTGATGGAACGCTACCGGATGCCGGAAATGTTTACCCACATGAACGAAAGCTGCATCTGTGAAAGTCTGCTCACAGGCAGTATGTGCACATTGGAAGGCTATGTGCATGAAGGCGAAGTGGTAGGGTATGGTATAGTCGATTCGGTGCGTGAAGGCGACCGCTCTTCCTTTTCACGGTATGAATATCCCTCTTCCCTCCCCCCAGACGTACAGTTCCGCATGCACGATATCGCTAAAACTGTGATCCAACAAATTGGATTAGACGATGCCCCATTCAACATCGAATTCTTTTACAACCAAACTATGGATCAAATCTATCTGTTGGAAATCAACCCACGCATGTCGCAGGCCCATACCGATATTTTTGAAAAAGTCCATGGGTTTTCCCACCACAAAGTCGCGCTTGATTTGGCGCTCGGATTACGACCTGGACCGATGGAGCGCAAAGGCAAATTTAGTATTGCGGCCCATTTCATGCATCGCAGTTACGAAAGCGGGATGGTGAAACGGGTCCCGACACAAGAAGAAATCGAAAGTTTGAAAAACGAAGTTCCTGGCTTCGATATCAAAATCAATGCCAATGAGGGTCATCATTTGAATGAGATGAAAAACCAGGATAGTTATAGTTATGAATTGGCCAGTATCTTTTTGGGTGGGAGAGACCAAATAGATTTGCTCGACAAATATGATTATTGCTTAAACCGCTTGAATTTCGAAATCGAAATCGACAAAGATTGGCTCGCTCATGCCCATAGAGTTCCATGAAATTTGATTTTGTTAATACTCCCCAAACGATCTTCATTTGGCAGCCACTCTAAATGACTGATATAGTCAAGTTTAGATACAAAGACCACTATATCTCCCTATTGAATGAAACCAATAATCATCCTAAAGTGAATTTATGTTTGATATTTATTAAATTTCAAACAAATCATTCACAATAGGAGGTAGTACTATGAAAAAACACATTGGGAGTTTTATGTGTTTCGCAGCGATGTTGGTTGTCAATTCAATCGTGTCAACCAATAGTTTTGCACAAGAGCCGGTTGGAATTTTTGACGGCTCAAGCGATATTGGTGAAGTCGGTCAAGAAGGGTTGGTCTTTTTTGATGAAGAAATCAACCTTTATTCATTGGATGCATCTGGAGCGGGATTAGATGATTTTGAAGATTCGTTCTTTTTCGTCTATAGAGAACTCTCCGGCAATTTTGCCATCGAAGGCCTTCCCTTCCCATTAGGCGGCGGGCGTGGCGGTCTCATGATTCGTCAGAATCTTGAAGCCGGTTCACAGTTTGCCGCATTAATGAGCGAAAATGATGGTGATGTATTTCCCCAATTCCGCACTCTGCCCAACGAAGCCACCTCTGACGATGGGGAAATTACTGCGGATGCCTTGTTTGACGGTACCATTCGTTTGGAACGGATCGGCAACAGTATCCACTTCTACACGCTTAATCCTGATGAAGAATGGGTATTGCAGCAAACCGAAAATATCGAACTGCAAGATCCGGTCTTTGTAGGATTAGCAGCCACTGCAGAAGACAATTCCGTACCACCGGAGCTTTTTGATTTTGAGTTTGTATCCATCGATGAATACTCTCTTTCAGTCACTCGTGATTTTGGCGTCGATGAGCCCGCACCCGGTGACCAGCTGGAAATTACTCTTTCCGCCAGCTCGGATGAAGTAATCAACGGCACGGTAACAGAAAGTATCCCTGACGGTGCTCCCGTTTCCAACATTTCTGCCGATGGTGGAGAATTTGTTGAAACTGAAGATGGCGCCATTGAATGGTCGCTCGTCGAATTTAGTGGCGAAGCCACGTTGACCTACACCATCGATGTCCCCAACCGCTCAATTGTCATTTGGCGTGGTACATACACGGATGGCATACCCACCATTGACGATGAAGAAGAGCTTCGTTCAGGTTTTGTGGGCGGTGATATGTTTGTTGCCGATTCTCTCGGTTTACAACCCCGTGAAACTCTTTCCGTTCATCCAAAGGTACCACGATTTGTCGAAGCGGAATGGGGGAGCCTGACTGGCGAAGAGCGAAGCTTTGGGCTTCATTTATTCCCAGAATCCCAAAGTGGAATTCTTCTACATGCAGCAGAAGCCAGCAGCGGCGAAATTCTTGATAGCATTTTGGAATTCAATTTGAATGTTCAAGAAGCGGGAACCTATTTTTTCTTCGCCCAAACCCGCAAAGAAGACAGCCAAAGCGATTCATTTTATGGCGGGTTTGATACGGTAGAAGCCACGGACGAATTTGGTTTCCCTATGGGTGGCGAAAAAGATATGAACCGCCGCTGGTGGGAGACGTTTGATGAGGGGGGCCGTTTCTGGAACCGCACCGGTGAAAAACGCGCCTTCGAATTGTCTGCCGGCGAACATACCTTCTTGATTTCACCAAGAGAATCCAACGGCAATATTGATTGGTTCGTGATAACATCCGACCCCACAATTGATATCGGCAATTTCACACCGGAAGAACAATTCTTTACCATTTCACGCGACTTGCCTTCTAGTGAAACTGAACTCCCTGATACAGTTTCTGTCACTCTCGACTTGGGAGTGGTAGAAGGCAGCAATCTGGATTTGCAAGTGGAAGAACAATTCCCCGAAGGCTGGTCGGTATCCGATATCAACGCGGCTGAGGGTTCAACAGAAGTGGTAGATAATACCATTGTCTGGACGGCATCGGGTGTCAATCAAGATACAGAACTCACCTATACCGCAACCCCTTCCGCCGATTCGACTTTTGGTGCTTTTGATGGAACGATCGAAGATCAAAACACTGGTGCATCTAAGGCGATTACTGGTCCCTTTTTTGTCCCCGACGTTATTCCATTCCAAACCCCAACGGAACCCATTGATGTAGCGGCGGATGAAATCACATTTATTCAAGCTGAATCGCCCCACGAAGTAACCGGTGATTTTGTGGTGGAGGCTGATGCTTCGCTCGTGAGCAAGTTGTACGCAATGCCGACTTCTTCTGGGCGCTCTGGCGGCACAATGGAAGATCAAGAACTTACATTTGACTTGAATGTGCTCGAAGACGGAACCTATTACATCTTCGCCAATACCCGTTCAGAAGACAATCAAACCGATTCCTTTTACATCGGATTTGATGTCGAGTTTCCCGGCCTGCCTGATAGCCCCGAAAGTGATATCTATGGATACGCCGTGGCCGGTGAAGGTGAATTTGAACGAGCTTGGCAATTTTTGTTTGAAGAAGGCGAACGATTCTGGGTTACTACCGATGAACCAAGGCCACATGAATTAACCGCTGGTTCACACACCCTGAATTGGCATTCCCGTGAACCTCAAGCCAAAGTCGATTGGATCGCCATTACTACCGATCCCACTTTGGAGATTGATACGGTTCTCGAACCAGGCCAGGAACCGGATACCGGCGTGGAAAACTTTATGTTGTATTAATTGAATGGATGTCTCACTTAAATGGGGTGGTCGATCGATCACCCCATTTTTGTTTGCTGCACTTCATAACAACAAATGAACCTGGGAAAATATTATCAATGAATAAAGAAGCAAGTGAAAAAGAGGTGATGAATGGAACAATATGATCCTTTGCAAACTCCCGATCCGGCGGAGTGGCAGGCTTTAGATGAACAAGAACGCATAGATTTAATTCTTGAATACCATCAGAATCAAAATGTGGAACTGCCCAATGAAATTCTGCATGCAGCCAGTCATGCGATAATTGAGAACCAATTGGCGTTGGATGTTGAGCCGGTAGGGGAAACATTGAACCGGTTAATGAACGAAGGTCTCGACCGCCATGAAGCCATTCACGCAATCGGTTCAGTTTTGGCAGGGAATATTTTTAATTTTATGCAAGGTAATACAGGTAGTGGTGACATTAACCAGGAATATGCAAATCGTTTAAAAAAGCTCACGGCGAAGGGGTGGCGTGAAGGTGAATTTTGAGAGCTAGTACAAATTTTGTAGAGTGGACTTGATGCAGTTACGATTAAAGTGAGTAGGTAAACCATCAAGAAGCATAGCCCTGAGAGAAGATCTACGCAGCTGTTTCCCGAGCCCGTTCGTACTTCAATATCCCTGCCCATAGCACTGTCATATCAGATGGAACTATTCCAGGGATACGTGAGGCTTGGCCCACAGTGGCAGGGCGAACGTGGTTAAACTTCTCACGGGCTTCGTTGCGCAATCCGTCGATCTTGCTGTAATCGATATCGTCTGGAATTCGGCGTTTGTCGGCCTTTTTTTCTTCTTCGATCTCTTTCAACTGGCGCTCGATGTACCCTTGGTACTTGGTTTCGATCTCCAATTGTTCCAATACCCGCGGATGATAGCTTGATATATCTACGCCAAAACGGTCTAACCATTCGGCTTTCATCGTTGCGCGGCGAAGAATGTGAAGCAATGGCGTTTGATGTGAGATATCACCCAAAACGAGTTTCTGAAACAACTCTTGAACGGTTGGCTCTGGGGTGATTACTGTCTTCTCCAAGGTTTTTCGCAGCTCAGCGATATCTTGCTTCCAACCTTGAATCTCATCTTTCCATTCGCGTGGCGCCAGGCCGATTTCATAGCCCCGTTCGGTCAAGCGAAAATCAGCGTTGTCTTGGCGTAAGAGCAATCGGTATTCGGCGGATGAGGTAAACAAGCGGTAGGGTTCTTCGGTGCCTTTGGTCACTAGGTCATCAATCAATACGCCTATATAGGCTTCTTCACGGCCCAGCACAAACGGCTCGCGGCCTTGTACTTTCAGGGCGGCATTGATGCCGGCGACCAGGCCTTGCGCGGCTGCTTCTTCATAGCCGGAGGTTCCATTCAACTGGCCTGAGAAGAATAATCCGCTAACCCGCTTGGTCTCTAGCCAGGGGTATAAGTCTTGTGGATTAGAGAAGAAATACTCTACTGCATACCCCGGTTTCAGAATCTCGGCTCGCTCCAAGCCGGGGATAGTGCGAATGAATTCCAACTGAATTTCTTGAGGCAGACTGGTGGAGATGCCGTTGGGATACACGATGTTGCTATCCACACCTTCCGGCTCTAGAAATATCTGGTGATTGGATTTATCGGGAAACTTTTTGATCTTATCTTCGATCGAGGGGCAGTAGCGTGGCCCGATGCCCTCGATTTTGCCTGAATACATGGGTGATTTGTCTAAATTGTTGGCGATGATCTTATGGGTTTTTTCGGTGGTACGGGTGATGTAGCAGTGTATTTTGTTCTCTACCTGCACTTCGGGATGATATGAAAACGGTGTGGGTGTCTCATCTCCATACTGCGGTTCAAGCGAATCAAAATCGATGGTGGATTTGTCCAAACGGGCTGGGGTGCCTGTTTTCATTCGGCCTAGTTTGAATCCCAGTGATTTCAGGTTTTCAGCCAATGCCATCGCCGGGCTATCGCCGATACGGCCTCCCTCTTTGGTGGTCATTCCAAAGTGCATCAATCCACCGAGGAAGGTGCCGGGGGTGAGCACAACGGTTTTGCCATACAGGTGATTCCCTTCCCGATCCGATACACCAATCGCGGCACCGTTTTTAACCAAAACGCATGAACCTTCGCCTTTGATGATGTGCAGATTGGGGGTGGCTTCCAAGCGCTCTTTCATGGCCTCTGCAAATAAGGCCCGATCGGATTGCGAGCGGGGGGAACGCACCGCGGGGCCTTTGGAGGAATTGAGGATGCGGAAGTGGATGCCGGCGCGGTCTGCAATCTGGCCCTGCACACCGCCGAGGGCATCGATCTCACGTGTCAGTTGGCCCTTGGCCACCCCGCCTATTGCGGGATTGCAAGACATCTTGGCCATTGCGCTGGTGTCAAAGGTCAAGAGCACGGTTTGGCAGCCCATTTTGGCGGCGGCTTGAGCCGCTTCACATCCGGCATGGCCTCCGCCTACAACGATTACATCAAACGTCTGGTTCATAAATTATTACCGGTTTGTAAATTTTGGTCAGAGAAATTGTAGTTGCTTTTTGGGTTTAGAAAATGGTTTTAAGGTAGAGAAAATTCCAAGAATGCCAAGTATAGATACGTTTTTGAACCAGGATGACCAGGATTTTGAAAAAGATGACCAGGATTTACGACTACGGGTTTGAATCAGAGATTACACGGATACTGAATGGCTACGGTTGAAGTGCGTTAATATGAAATTGGGATGAGCATTCATAAGAAGATTTCAATAAAGTATTACAATTAATTCGTAGTTGGCGATATTTCCAGGGTGTTTTCAAGGTCATGACACGCCGTGACGGGGTAAAAAATACAATATTTTACCCTTGGCACTCTTACTCGCGCCATACTCTTCTAACACGTGTTGTAACCAGAACCATACTCAGACACCCGCTAAGTGTTCATTTAAGATATTGTTACAGAAAGATATTCGTGATAAATTAATAGGAAAAAGCATGAACATTATGAATGCTCTTTTAACCTTTGAAAGGGGGCGTGGTACATATGCCTGATGTCTATAAGGGAAAACCGTATATGACTGAAGAATACTATGAGAAACGTGAGATTGATAATGCCGGTATAGAAATTACTGAAGAAGAATGGCTCAATGCTTCTAAATCAATACTTTTGCGTGATCGTGATATGCTCAATGAGGTTTTGGATAAACTTGAATCTGAAAACGTACCCAAGTCAGATGAATAGAGAATAAAATTCATTTAGATGAATACCCAGTTCAATTGCACCATCCATTGAACTGGTTTTTTTATTGGAGAACTAGGAAATGACATCATGGATTCGGCTTCATTACGAACACCTTGAAAATTATTTACTCTTTTTTTGTCGCGAACTAAGAAGAATCGATGACCCAGTATATTCAAGTGCTTTGCTGAAGGACATTTGTGGAAGATACAACCGTGATTTGCCACGAATGAAACAAAAACCAGATGGCTATAAAAAAGCGGCGACAGCAATATTTTGGATCAAAAAATTAAGGCCTATCTACATTCAAGATGGACAACCCCAATTTTTGAATGAAGCGTTCGCGTATTACTTTGGCATCGGCCCTGTTCTTCACAGAAAAGATGGATTCGTATCTTTTCCATCACATTATCGTTCCCTAGTTGAAGAAATGCTTTATGCTCTGCGATACCGCAACATGACTCCGCAAAATATTGATTTTCTACTCAAGGCAATGTACCCAGGAGTTGTCAGTTAAATTCCCATCATCATTATGTGAGGGAATTAATATTCTTTTCTGACGAATCGGCAAAAAGTCTGATCCATCAAACGGCCACACAATATATAGTAACATGGGTATCTAATCTGTACTTTATGTTGTTGCAGGCGAGGACGCCCACCAAGGCGCGTCTATGACCTGCGCTCCAAAAAAGACTTTTTGCCAAATCGTCTTTTCTCTTCATTCAACCGAAATGTTTTCTGTTATTGTGTGTAGAATAAGAACATCATCGCAATATATTGGAACTTGTTCTGTATAAATTTTGTTGCATTAAAGCCCTTCAACAATGTATATGTCCCAAATTTCCCATAATTGGGGATAACTCTCTTGGCATATAATTCGTTCTATCAATAGCTCCCTATAGACCAACACTTACCATCAAGGAGTTCCATGATACGAATTATTACAACCTTTGCCCTCCTCATTTGCTTGGCGCAAAACTCCATTGGACTTGAGTTGTTGACTGAGAATGAAAAAGAAACAAAGCAGGAGATACGGGAGTTGATTGCTGATTTGAGGCATGATGATGTCCGTTTTAATGCTATAAATGCATTTAGTACATTTCTCTCGGCTGTACGTGAAAACCAACGAGAAAGTCGTTCGCGAACGAGGCAGATGGATCGAATTCGCCGACATCCAGATGAGCAGGCTCGTGAAAGATTGCGGGCACGGATGGGCTCCCGGATAGACCTTTATCCATACTTTGAAGAACAATTGAAAGTAGCTTTACTTTCTGATGATTGGCAGCAGCGGCAAATGGCGGCCAGAGTTTTTACCTATGCTGAAGCAGACCCCTTTGATGCTCTTTGTGAAGTTCTGGTGGAAGCGTTAGAAGACGACCGTATGCCGATTTGGAAAGAAGACGGCAAAGTCTATCGCACATTCGCCAATGCCCTTTGGGCTTGCATATATTTGTATAAGCACTCTGATTGCGTGAATTCTGAGTTGGCTCAAGCGCTGGAATCCAAGGACCGGCAGCAACGGTTTTATGCGGCTATGTTATTGGCTGTCACTGGCCATTCTGAAAATATGGAGCGCATCGTTACTATTTTGATGGAGAATCTGAAAGATGACGAAGTTCGAAACAATGCCAAAATGGCGGCGGCTGCGATTTATAAAAGGATGGATACAATAAAGCCGTTTCTCCCCCCTATGGATCAGTTGGATCAACAACAGCAGCAAATTGTTAAATTGATTCAAAAAGAATGGGATAATCATTACGATCGAGAAACCCTTCGCCTAATGAATCATATCGGATTTTCATCGTTTTTAAGAAATGAATTGCAAACCGAAAATGACGCCTATGGTTTTTTTGAGATTGAATGAACAGAATACTCATTGCAGCACTCTATTAAAAAAGGACGAAAAGGACAGAAGGGACTTAAAGGAGCAATAGGACTGGTAGCCATTTAGCCATCTGTAAGCATTTTTATTTCGCCCATTTACAGGGCTAGGGTTTTTGTGTTTCTTTTTTCCAGGGGCGAATGCCCCTGGCTATCATATGGCGCCCCCGTTGGGGCTGGAAATTTTTTTTTTCATTCGGCTAAATGGATACTAGGATTGAAATGATTTTACTTTTGGTGGTGTATCTCAAAGTATTACTTTAATGCAACTAACTCTACACCAATATAAAATAAACAATACGCTAACATTCCTCCAAGATTACATCATTTAAAACCAACCTTATTAACACAATTCTAATTTTATCTTAATAATCACAGAACAGAAAACCTTCATAAATTACAATAGTGTGGCATTTAGAACACAAGACTTATTTGATTGGAGGTTGTATGGAAAGAATCAGCTAAGTAGAACAAATGGCATAGTCGATCAGTTTTGAAAGTGTGAATCAGTTTTTTTGAAAATTTGAAAGTGGATGTTTGACATTGGGAATATATCCAATTCAACAGAATCAACAAGGTCAATTTATGAAAGGGCGTAATTACTTATGAGCAACATCAAAAGAATTTTGGGAATTGCGGTGATGAGTGGACTGGCGATGTTTGGAACAGCCAACGCAGATGAGATTATAGTGACAGAAGACATTGCTGTCTCCACCACATGGACGGCAGACAATGTGTACAACATGCAAAATCAGATTTTTGTCTTGCCAGGCGCCACATTGACGATCGAAGCCGGTACGGTGATCGCAAGTGAAACCGGTGTTGGTGGAAGTTTGGTCGTGACCCGCGGGGCACAAATTTTTGTTAACGGTACGCAAGAAAACCCAGTCATCATGACTTCCACCGCCGATGTGGAAACCTGGGAGGACGATCCGAACCATCCAACCGGTAAAGACCCCAAAACTGGAACTTGGCGCGAAGGCGTCAATGAGTGGGGGAACTTGACTATCTTAGGAAATGGTTTGATTTCTGGATCCCACTTTGATGGTGAACCGATAGAAGTAACAATCGATCAAGACGGTGACCCAGCCACTACAGACGATGTTATTACTCGCACCAACACCAAAGTGCCGGATGGATTGAACCGCAGGCAGATGGAAGGTTTAACTGCGGCATTTACTGGTGATCCGAAAGTGCTTTTCGGCGGCGGTGATGATGATGACGACAGCGGTTCCATCAGTTATCTCTCCCTTCGGTATACGGGCAGAGTGATTGGTTTGGGCAATGAGTTGAACGGATTGTCGATGGGTGGTATTGGCCGTGAAACCGATGTCGACCATGTCGAAACCATGAACAACGTAGACGATGGCATTGAAACCTGGGGCGGTACAGTCAATTATAAATATGTCTCTGTGTGGAACGTCGGTGACGATAGCATTGATATCGATCAAGGCTGGCGCGGCAAGGCGCAGTTCGGTTTGATTGTTCAAGGCTTTAGCACCAATGCCGATCAAGGTTCCGGCGTTGGCGACAATTGCTTCGAAACAGACGGCGCAGAAGATTCAGACGCACAACCTGTTACCACTTCCACAATTTACAATTTCACTGTGGTTGGCCAACCGATTGATGGTGACGGCGGAACCACATGGCGCGACAATGTCCGTATACAATATCGCAATTGCATCTTTATGGACCTCGGTGACCAATTGGTTAAATTTGACAACGATGACGGCGACGGTGGAAATGGTTACGGATTCAACGGAACATTGTCTTGGGAAGATACATGGACGACACCTTACACGGAAACTTCTTCTGTCAATATCGGCAATGCCAATGCGGATGAACTTTATACGGTTCAAACCTCTGGGAATCTGGCTGAAATCACTGATAGTGTGTTTTTCAACATTGCTGAAGAGGATTTCTCAGAAGCCGATGCACGCGGTGTTCGTGACGCAGAAAATAACAATGTTACAGCAGACAGCATGCCCATCCGAGGTTTGACTCGTGATGAAGCGGTTATCAGAGGCCCAGAAGACCAGTTGGTTATGCAGCGTGTTCTTAGTATCAATCCAAGCGCTGCCAACGATGCTACCACCAGTGCAGACACCGCCCCGGATGATGGTTTCTTCACTCCAGCTCAATACCGTGGTGGTTTCAGCCCCAATCCCAGTGAAAATTGGCTTTTAGGTTGGACGGCTGCCGATGCGTTTGGAATGGTTTCGCAGGAAGGCGCAAGTTCGGTGTCCAATGAATCATGGAGCCAATTAAAATAAGCGCTTCTATCAGAATGGTATAATACGATCTGATGGCAGGGTGAAATGCCCTGCCATCATTTCGAATTGTATTTAGGTAAATTTTTATTTGCTTGTCAATGAAATGAATTTCAATACAACATCACCATGATTACTAAAATTCAACGTCAGAATTTTGGAAAAATCCAAGGAAATTCGAATGCTTACTATAAAAACATATTCGCAAACGCTTAATCTGTTTTTTTGCTGTATACTTCTTGTTCCCTCTTATGCCATAACTAGTTTTGCTAACAACGAGACAAACAAAAATCACTCGCACACCATTCGTAAAAGTTTATCGGACAAACCACTCGCAGAGCATCAAGAGAAATTGCTTGATCTGGCTTTTGAAGTTGCCGCTTCTATCCCATTAGAACCTCATATCAAAACCCGTTCAAAAACCCAACAAGAGGTGATTGAGGTTTGCTTAGAATTGGATCAACCCAAGCGGGCTTTGGAATATACCGAAGAAATCAAAAATTGGCGCCAAGGGTATTGTTATGCAGCGTTGGCTTTTTATTGCGCAAAAAACGCGAATGTCAAACCGGTTCAGTTTTTGTTGAAGCTTGCTGAAGAATGCGCGGACAAAACAGAAGACTGGCGCAGAGACCGGATCCAGGTCAAGATCGCTCAAACCCTTGCCAGGCTGGGACAAACTGAAAAAGCCGAACATATCGAAGCCAATGTGGTCCCTTCTGAAAAGGGAAAAGTGGATCGAGTGAAAGCCATGATGAGCGAGGATGAATCTTTTGAAGAGCAAATGAAAATGTTGAATGAGATGATTGCATCCAACAATTTTGACATCGTAAAAAATGCGATGCATGTATGCACAACGCTTTTTGACCTGTTTTACACTGATACGGACCGACGCTCAAAGATCGAAAATAAAATGAAAAACACCTGGGAAGATATTCCAGGATTTATCCGAATCGAACTAGTGATAGATTTGATTGAATCCGCATTGGATCATTCTGATAATGGCAAGGCCCTTGCACTGGTAAATGAAGCCACAACTATGCTTGAAAAATATGATTGGACTTTTGCATTAGAAAAAAAAATTTCTATGGCGTCCAAGTTGGCTGAACTGCGTTATCAGGCCGGGGATAAAGAGCATGCTCTTGCAAAAGCCAATGAAATTTTGGCTCTATATCAGAAACGGGGTAAACGCATTGTGAATATCTGGCGGGCGGGAGCTCTTCGGCCTCTGGCAGAGGCTTATCGATCGATGGGGAAAAGGAAGCAAGCGCTCAACGTTTATGCATTGGCGCTGGAAGAGGGAGTTAAAAATCCCAATTCCCGACCCCGTGCCGAAGATTTATCTGCAACCTGTGCCTCAATGGCTTTGTATTCTGTTAAACCCGATGCGGCACTTTGGAAGCAAATTCATCAAATTCAAAAAAACCTCGATCATCCTTGGTAAGCTGTTATTTGTTTTGTATGTATTTCTATAGGTATTCGCAATAACATGTGTGAATTTTTATTTGAATTGTTTTGGTTTGGAAAACTCTATTCAATAAAATCTAAAACCAAATTTTTGAAAATTGCTTTTTTTCTTATTCTATTGACTGTACCTGCCGCATCGGCACAGCAAGTCGGCAGTATTCGTGGGATTGTTTACGACAAAGATTTTGACATGACCTTGCCGAATGCAACAATCATGATTGCAGAAACAGGCGAACAAGTTACGTCAACCCAAGAGGGGAATTACGTGTTTAGCCAAGTGGAGCCGGGGACTTACACGCTTGTGTTTTCAAAAGAAGGCTATACACGCCAGGTCAAAGCAGATGTTGTTGTTACAGCAGGACAATTGACGGAGGTGAATGCCTGGCTTTCCGGTGATTTCACAGAAATGGAGGAATTTGTCGTTCAGGACGTTCAACTCGGTACGGGAACCGAAGCCGCCCTGCTCGAACTTCGAATGAAAAGCCCAGCTCTGATGGATTCAATCAGTTCTGAATTGATGAGCCAGGCCGGTGTAGGGGATGCCGCCGGAGCGTTGAAACTGGTGGCGGGGGCATCCATCCAAGACGATAAATTCGCTGTGATTCGCGGGTTGCCCAACCGTTATGTAAGTTCACAAATGAATGCGGTTCGCCTGCCTTCAGCCGATGATGACACACGGGCAGTTGAGTTGGATCAGTTCCCCTCTGAAGTCATTGAAAGTATTCAGGTAAAAAAGACCTTTACGCCCGATCAACAAGGGGATGCTTCCGGTGGTGCGGTGGATGTTGTGCTCAAAGGCATTCCAGAAGAGACCATATTTGAAGTGGGAGTTGGCAGCGAATTCAATACTCAAGTAGTGGGTCAAAGTGATTTTCTTACATACAAAGGAGGCGGAATCGATTTTTTCGGTAAAGACGGAGATTTGGATATACCAGCCAATGGAAATTTTACCGGAGGTGTGGGAACGATAAAAGATGATTCTCCATTTAATTATGATTTTGATATCACCGCCGGTACTAGTTTCGACCTAAGTGAAGATATCAGACTCGGTGGTTTCGCCAGCATTTTTTACGATAGGGATAGTTCATTTTTCGAGGATGGGGTGGATGATGAGTTTTGGGTGGTGAAACCTGGTGATCCCATGACTCCACAGTTCATCCAAGGGACGCCCCAGCAAGGTGATTTTAAGACACAGCTTTTCGATGTGACCCAAGCCAGTGAACAGGTTCAATGGGGTGGGCTGGGTATCGTGGGCATTGAATCTGAAAATCATTCGATTTCATTGCACAATTTGTTCACTCGGGATGCGGAAGATACTGCAACTCTTGCCGAAGATACGCGCGGCAAACAATACTTTTTCCCGGGACATGATCCCAATGATCCAAGTTCACCGGGGCAAGAAAATCTGGGTGCCGCCCCTTTTCTCAGAAACGAGACGCTTCAATATGTCGAACGAACCACACGAACCCATCAATTAAAAGGGGATCACACGTTACAATTTTTTCCAGAGTTTGGAATCGAAGATACATTTACTTCTCTTCCTCCTAGATTTGATTGGACCTTGGCATTCAGCACGGCAGAACGGTTTGAACCGGATAAACGCCAGTTCGGCTCGGTCTGGAGGCCGGCGCGGGAAATTCAAGTGGGTGGTGATGTGATTCGTATTCCCGCCACCCATTCCCCTTTTAAGCCGGCAGAAAACTTTACTTTAGGCAACTTGCAACGCACTTGGGAAGATATATCAGAAGACAGTTTTCAATATTCTCTCAATTTTGAAATACCGTTTAAACAATGGAGCGAAGAAGAGGGATATTTGAAACTGGGCCTATTTAACGATGAGGTAAAACGGGAATTTAATCAGGATACTTTTAGCAACTTCAATGACAACGATGTAAGATTCGAGGGAGACTTTGAAGATTCATTCAGCAATGCTTTTCCAGATCTTCCCAATGCCGGCCCCATATCGGACGGCCCTCCATTTGTGGATGTGGATTATGAAGGGGAGCAGAAACTGTTTGCCACCTATGGCATGCTCGACCTTCCATTAACCTCCTATTTAAATGTAATTGGAGGCGCCCGGTATGAAAGCACTGATATCAGCATTGTGAATTTTCCGGAACGAGATGTGACCTGGGTTCCTCCCAATTCCTCTGGACAGGTGAAATTGAATCCTGGGGATGCCGATGTAGCCTTTGCACAGGATGATCTTCTTCCTTCAGTTGGTTTGAAACTTACCCCTTGGGATCCATTTACGATCCGGGCTTCGTATAGCCAAACCGTGGCCCGTCAGACTTTTAGAGAGCTATCCCCAATTCAGCAACAAGAATTTTTGGGTGGAGATGTGTTTATTGGAAACCCATTTTTGCAGATGAGTTCGTTAGACAATTTTGATTTACGCATGGATTATACACCATATCAAGGTGGATTGCTATCGGCTTCATTCTTCAGAAAAGAAATTGAGGATCCGATTGAATTCGTACAAAGATTCGCTGGTTTTTCTTTCACCACACCGGTGAATTTTCCTGAAGGGGAAATGAGCGGCTTTGAATTTGAAGTGCGCCAACAAATGGGACGCTTTTGGGAGCAGGTTGAAGGACTATCGATTGGCGCCAATGCAACGTTTATCGATTCAGAAGTCCAACTGCCTCAAGAAGAAATCGATGCATTTCAAGCACCGAATATACAGGCACCAATGACATCGCGGGATATGACCAATGCGCCTGAGAATCTCTACAATCTATTTTTTTCATATGATTTAGATGAATTGGGTCTCACTGGAACGACGTTTTCTATGTTTTACACAATACGCGGTGATACCCTGGTCGCTGGGGCAGGTCAATCCAGTGGCAATTTTCTTCCAAGTGTATACGAAACCGAGCATGGGACCCTCAATCTGACTTTAATCCAAAAGTTTGGAGACAATTGGAGTATGAAATTTGAGGCTGAGAACATTACTGACCCTGAAATAGAAACTGTATACCGGTCAGAATTTATTGATAGGGACAATGTTAAAACTTCTTTTCGCAAGGGTATCGAATTATCGTTAGGTGTTACTTATAAATTTTAATAGACAATCTCAAAAAATTATAAAACTTTTAACCTATTTTCAAGTTGAAAAGATTATGCTGTTAAATTTAATAATTGGCAATTGAGTGAAAGAAAATTTGGATTAAAAAGCAAAAAGCCAAAAAATTTAACAATTCTCTAACGTTATTCTAATACTTTTATGACTGATTTCCTGAATAATATTTAGTTTGATCGTTCTTCATAAAAAAATTACATCTTTTCTTAATAAAAGGGCAGAACAAGTATGAATAAAAAATCACCACTTGGATATCAACGGCCGGAAATGAAAAAAATCCAATGGGTATTGGGTTCGATTTTATTAGCAAGTGTAATTTTTGTTTTAGCAACAATGGTTACATCGGCTGATAATGGAAGCGTAAATATTGATAATACACGTACGGCTCTCGAAAAATGGGTGGAAACTCAGCGGATAATTTCCAAAGAAAAACACGATTTAAAACTCGCAAAAGAGATGCTTAATGAGAGAATTAACTTGGTACAGCGTGAAATTGATTCGCTGCAAGAAAAAATCAAAAACACTGATGAGAGTATTTCTGAGGCAGATAAAAAACGCGCTGACTTGATCGAGCAAAATGAAAAACTCCAAGAAGCATCCACTACACTTGGAAGTCAATTGAGTGGGTTGGAATCGCGCACCAGGCAATTGCTAGAACAAGTGCCGAAGACCGTTCAAGATCGTGTCAAACCGCTAAGCCAGCGGCTTCCGGTAACTCAGAATAAAACGAATAACAAGGTTGAGAATACTGAGGTAAATAACGAAGCAAAATCAGAACAAACGGAAAATTCAGAAACAAGCGATGAATCAAAAACTACAAAACTTACTTTGTCAGAACGGTTTCAAAATGTTGTCGGAATCTTGAACGAGTTTAATAAATTTCACCGTGAAATTGCTGTCACCAGTGAAGTACGAACACTCGCTGACGACACGTCAGCCGAAGTGACTGTATTCTATATCGGTTTCGGCCATGCGTATTACACTGGCTCCAAAGGAAAGATAGCGGGGATAGGAACTGTTTCGGATGACGGATGGGCTTGGAAACAGGCCAATGAGGCCGCCTCAGACATCGATCAAGCCATTGCCATCTACAAAAACGAACAAGTGGCATCTTTCGTTAAACTCCCTGTTCAAATTCAATAACCGGTAAACTCAATCATGTTAAAAATAAGAAACATTTTTCTATTGCTATGCTTTGCCGCATTATCTTTGTGTTCCTTCGCGCAAGAAACTTCAGAAGATTCAGATATCTCATTCGAACAAGCGTCACAATCAATCCAAAAAAAGCTTGAACAAAGCATAACCGAACTCAATCAATTGCGTGAAAAGGCTGCGAATGAAAAAATTCCCCTTAGCCGTAAATTGAGTGAATTGGAAAGTAAGTTGGATGAGGTTCGCAGTGAATTTCAACAGAAAAGCCGTTTGCTAGACAGCCGAACCTTGGATTTGAATAATTTGCGTTCTGAAATCGAATTGCGCAAAGAAGAAGCCACTTATCTTTCTAACTTGTTGAGTGAATACATTCGCAATTTTGAAACGCGATTGCATATTGCGGAAATGCAGCGCTATACCAACACATTAGAAGACGCCAAATTGGCGCCCGAAAACAATAATTTATCGCAACAAGAAGTGTATGAAGCGCAAATGGCGCTACTCATCGAATCACTCGACCGATTGTTCGACGCCTTAGGCGGCACACGATTCGAAGGGACAGCAGTGGCATCTGACGGTTTGCTCAAATCAGGCACGTTTGCTATGATTGGGCCGGCCGCCATGTTTCAGTCTAATGACGGTGAATACATTGGTACCGCAGAACAACGTCTCGGTTCACTGAAACCGGCCATCATTGCATTTGAATCTCCTGCCGACGCCAGTGCTGCGGCACAAGTGTTTTCTGAAGGTTCCGGCGTTTTTCCATTCGATCCCACTCTTGGCAATGCCCACAAAATCGAAGAAACCGAAGAGACCCTGTGGGAACACATTCAAAAAGGGGGGCCGGTTATGATCCCCATTTTTGGTTTGGCTGGGGCGGCACTGCTTGTGGCATTTTACAAATGGCTGGCGCTATCCCTTACACGATTCCCATCTCAAAAACGGCTCAAAGATTTGCTGCATTCTGTGGCCCAACAAGACGAGCGGGGCACCATTCATAAGGCCGAAAAGATCAAAGGTCCGATTGGTAGAATGCTGACATCCGGTGTGGATCATATCAAAGAACCGCGTGAACTGATCGAAGAGGTGATGTACGAACATATCTTGGCAGCCCGATTGAAATTGGAGCGCTTTCTTCCCTTCATCGCCATTACAGCTTCATCTGCCCCGCTTTTGGGACTTTTGGGGACGGTTACCGGAATCATCAATACATTCAAATTGATCACCGTTTTTGGGTCGGGCGATGTCAAAACCCTTTCCAGTGGTATTTCAGAAGCATTGGTCACAACTGAATTTGGATTGATTGTGGCCGTTCCATCTTTGTTGCTGCATGCGTTTCTTTCCCGCAAAGCGCGGGGCATGGTCAACCAAATGGAAAAAACGGCTCTCGCTTTTGCCAACGAAGTTGGCAAAGCCCATTGGAACAATGAAAACGGCAAACGACACCAACAAAGGCAATAAATGATGTTTGAGCAATTGAATACCTTATGGCAGCAGGCAACTGAGATTTGGCTATCCGGTGGATGGGCCATGATTGCCATTGCCCTTATAGCGTTTGTGATGTTTGCGTTGGGTATTCACGTGCAACTTAAATTTTATGGGAAACGCTTTACTTCCGTTCGTGAAAATACTTGGCGACGTTGGATAG
>CAZEZQ010000005.1:21123-22618 GCA_964516245.1 uncultured bacterium
AGATAATCCTACAGAACGAAAAGGCAACATTGGAGAGCTTTTGAATTTTGTGACTTCAGCAAAATCAGTTAAAGAATCGGCGGTCGTTTTTGAAGAAGTCCAAACGACTGAAATCACTCCCTTCGAACGGGATCTGAATGTGATGAAAAAATGTGTCAGTGCCGCCCCTTTACTGGGATTGCTGGGTACAGTGACTGGCATGCTTTCCACCTTCGCAGCTCTTGCAGCTGGAGCGGGAGGAGATAAAACAATGGGACTTGTTGCGGAAGGTATTTCAGAAGCATTGGTAACCACCGAAACGGGATTGCTGATTGCGATTCCCGGCGTATTTTTCCAATATCAATTGTCGCGCAAACTCGAACGCTACAAAGCATTCCTGGCTCATTTGGAAACGGTGTGTACCCAGAGACTTTATAAAAAACTGCATGAGAAAGAGGATTCGTTTCTAATCAAGAGGTAGGGGATCTATGCCGCGTTTTCGTGAAATCACAGCCGATGATAGCAGCGAGTCTGGAATTGATATTTCACCGCTGATTGATTGTGTGTTTATTTTATTGATTTTCTTTATCGTGACCACCACGTTTGTGGAAGAGACTGGCGTGGAAGTGGATAAACCGCAGGCTGCGTCTTCGGTGCAATTGGAAAAAAACAGCATTCTTATTGCCCTGACCGACAAAGGCGAAGTGGTTTACGGGGGTCGTGAAATCGGTGTCAGTGGAGTGCAGCCGCTGGTGAAACGCATGCTGCAAAAAGAAGAAGTCCCTGTAATCATTCAAGCGGATACTTCTTCGCAATCAGGAAAGCTGGTTCGCATTATCGACGAAGCCAAATTGGGGGGAGCGAAAAAGGTTAGTGTATCCACTCGAACATCAAGCAATTAACATTGAGAGGGTAAGAATGAAGAAACAAATTTCTATATTGGGTATTATTCAAGAATTCTTTCATCGTATAGTGGTTGTTGTGGGTTCATTGGCATTAACACTGGCCTTTTTTCTTGTACTCCCGCTGATGCAAACTCTGGCCAACAAATCTAATACCGATACCATCGTGCGGGATGTCAATACAACGAAGTTGGAAGCGCCGGACCCACCTCCCGAACCCGAGCCGGAAGAAGAGCCCGAGCCGGAAGAAGAACCGCCGGAGTTGGAACAACAATCGAAACCGCTGGCACTGGACCAGCTTGAATTGGCGTTGAATCCCAATGTCAGCGAAGGCATGTTGAGCGGTGATTTTGCCGTCAACCTTAAGACGGCCGGTTCGAAAAGCAAGGATGTCGATGAACTGTTTTCCTTATCTGAACTTGACCAAAAACCTCGAGTGCTTTATCAACCTAGCCCAACGATCACAAACGCAGTGCGAAAAAATGCTCCCGGTACGGTTTATATTATTTTCATCGTGGATAAAAATGGCCGTGTGGTTAATCCACAGGTGCAAAAATCATCCGATCCGATTTTTGAAAAACCAGCGCTCAATGCGGTAAAGCAATGGAAATTTG
>CAZEZQ010000006.1:0-5355 GCA_964516245.1 uncultured bacterium
AGGCGAGGACGCCTGCGCTCCAAAGTTTTTTCCGGACTGTCGTAGATGTTAAGTTAGAAATATCAAATAATATGAAGGGTTTTTGAAGAAAAGTCAGCCCCGGCGGCGAAGATGCATCAAAATACGTCCACAGCCATGCATGAAAAAACCAAAGGTTAGCAGTGTTAAGGCGAGCACTATTTGAACTTGAAACAGGAGAGACACAATACCAATGCAAGCGATTACTCCTCCCACCACTTGCAAACCTGAACGGTGCAACAAAGTAATCAGAATCCCCAATACCCATAAGAAGGAACAATAAAAGAGACCCCACATTCCGGGTCCAATCGATGGAGATATTTCTTGAATGATCATGTACTGCTCCTCTATATTTCTTACTTCATAGAGTATAACACATGAGTTAGAGAGTTCCAATTGAGATTTGAAGAATTCAATAGGCTCCTTTGCCGAACAAGACAACCGGAACCGTCTTCAAAAGAATGATCAAATCAAATAGAACGGATTGGTTTTGAATGTAATAAAAGTCGTATTCCAGATTTGAAAACAAAGGCAGGTCTTTCCGCCCGCTAATTTGCCATAATCCTGTGATTCCCGGCACCACCGCCAACCGCCGGCGCTGCCAGGGTTCGTAATTTTCTACGATGAAAGGCATTTCAGGCCGGGGACCCACCATGCTCATTTCTCCTTTGAGCACGTTCCACAATTGCGGCATCTCATCCAAACTCGAACGGCGCAGCCAATGCCCGATATAGGGCAAAATGCGAGGGTCGTCTTTTCGGATTGGAGATTCTTGATATTCGTTGACTTCTTTGTACATGGTGCGGAATTTATACATAATAAATGGCTTGCCGTCTTTCCCAATGCGCTTGTGGCGAAAAATGGCCGGTCCGGGAGAACTGAATCGTATCAGCGAACATATTACAGGGACTATAGGCAGGGAGATTATCAACATACTGCCCGACATTAAAATGTCGATGGTCCGTTTGCAATATTGTTCAAAAGGCGTAAGCCCCCCTTTTCGCAACACCTTAAAAGGCAAATCCTCTTCACTATTAAACGATGCGTGATCGGTGATCATTCCGAACATATCTGATAAAATGTTGTATTGGCGTACAGAAGTTTGATCTCCACATTCAGAAACCAAGTTCAGCAAATCGCGTTTTGGCATGGAAGGATCCGCAAAAAAGATTTGATCTACACCCAGCGTGCCGGCCCAGTCGGGCAAATCTTTCACTGTGCCCAAAACCGGATGGTTGTAGATATGCTCCCCAATAGCGCGGTCGTCGGCAATTAGGCCCAAAATCTCGTACTTATCATCGGTATAAAAATTCAAGCGGTCAATCAAGTCTTTGGCTTGATGGCCGCTGCCGACTATCAAAGTGCGAATTCTGCCAATCCCTTCATGAAATAATGATTTTTCCATTTTTCTCCAAATAAGACGGGAAGATAGCATAAAAACAAAGGCCAAACCTGAAGCCAAAATCAATACTCCACGGGCGGGATCCAAATTTTTCAACAAAAACGCCACCGCCATCGAAGAAATGAGAAACATAAACACCATTTTCACGATGGCGCTCATCTCATCCATCGTAGAACGCAGGTTATGGCGGCGATAAAGATCGAGCGAGGCGCAAATCAATATCCAGATGATGATGATAAAAGGCAGGGCATAAATATAGGGCTGAAATGGATTGATGGGTTTATGCAGTTCGTAGGGCAAAAACGTCATCTGTGTGATGATTTCGGCCCGGATAAAATACGCCAAGAGCCATGCCAAACTGGCCAATAGTACATCCACAATCACGAGAGCGCCGACCCGAAACGTAAAGAGTAGATTGCCCAGCAAATACCGTTTCCATAAGCGTTTGGGTTCCAGGCACAAACGCCAAAGCCATTCCATTCCGGCGCGGCGCATCCAAACCGGCGCCCGTCGGAGCCCTTTGACAGAATAATCCAAAAGACCCCCAACGCCCCAAGCCACCGGCACACCCAACGCCTCCAAATTCCGGCGGATCCACAGTTCCTGTTTGGGAGCCCCCATACCCACAATCAAAATATCCGGTTGGGCCGAACGAATCGTTTCCAATACATGCGGCTCTTCATCTTCAGGAAAATAGCCATGATGCCAACCCACAATTTGAAGATTGGGGTATTTTTGCTTTAAGTCTTCCCCCGCTTTTTGGGCGACACCCTCTTCTCCTCCCAACAGAAAAATCTTATAGGCTTTTTCTTCAGCCCGGCGGCAGAATTCGGGCATCAGATCGTTCGCATTCAATCGTTCTGGCAAGGGATGGCCAAACAAACGCGAGGCCCACACCACTCCCATCCCATCCGCGTAGACCAAATCAGAAGCCTGGATGGTCTCGCGGTACCGCTGGTCAGACCAGCATTTGTTCAAACAGTCGGCATTTAAATAAGAAACTTGGTGAGGAGAGCCGGATTGCACGTAATCTTCAATTCGATCCAAAAATTGATCCGCCGTTAACGAATCAATATCCACACCCATCAAACGGCTTCTTGTCATCGATTTATCACTCAATACTTATTAAAATTCAAATTCACAGGAACGGCAGATTCGAGATTGCCAATACAATCATCCTCTCTTAGGGTTGTATTATATCGAAAGTAGAAATCCATTGGAGGAGTATAAGAGTAGAAGATGGCTATTTGGATTAAAAATCCCGAAACACCACACGAACACTTCCTTGACTCCCCATTCACCATGAGTATGATTAATTTGATAGGCCTCCGTGGAAGGAGACCAAATCGCGTGAGCGAAATCGATTAGGAGACGTACTATGCCAGTTGGTACATTAGGAATTTGGAATATTGGTCCCACAGAATGGGTCATCATTATTTTTCTATTGCTGCTCGTATTTGGGGCCAAACGCCTTCCCGAAATGGGGCGTTCTCTGGGAACGGGAATCAAGGAATTTAAAAAATCATTGACCTCTGTTACGGAAGACGAAGACGAAGAACCTCGGAAAATCAATAAAGAAGATGAAGAAAAAGAGCAAACCTAATTCTTCATCGATCCGTTCGATAGAAAACCATCTTACTGCTGTGAACTGCCGATGGCTGAATCATCATTTTTGGTGTATTCGGCCATTGTGTTCTATGGGTTTTGAACGCGTGTGATGGGCTGAGAGACCTGCGAATGAAATTTGAAGCGGAATTGGTGGACGACGTGGCTGTCTTGATTCTCAGCGGTGAATTGGATTCCCGGGGGAACGCTCAACTCGAGAAAATTCTTCGCGATCTTGCAGCAAAGAATATTTTCAAAGTGGTTCTCGATATTTCCAACATTCGTTTTATTGGCAGCCATACAGTGAGTATGCTAATTTCGAATATGAAAGAAATGCGTGCTGGTGGAGGCAATATCAAATTGTTGAACCCCCAAAAAACGGTTTTGCAATACCTGAAACAAAATCGAATGATAGAATTCTTCGATGTCTATAGAACGCGTTGGGAAGCAGTCGCCTCATACACTCAAAAATCTTCCACTTCTTCTCCTAATTCAAAAGGGTCTCAGCCGTCTTCCCAGCCTACCGACAACCTAATACCCACCATATCAAAAACCGAAACCGGCGAATCGATCGAATCCCGCTTCGAAACCGGTGAAGTGCTTTATACCAATAGTTGCATGCTCGCTTCACTCATCAAAACTCTTCAAAGCAAAGGGCTATTGACTTCCGAAGAAGCCAATGAATTGTTGAGCGATGCGCGTGAATCCTTAAAAGGAGCGGCAGAATGATCCCTGTAACCAAAGACAAGCGGGATGGAGTTGTCATCCTACGCCTTGATGGTGAGTTGGATTTTGAAAACACGGTTTGGCTTCGCGGTCAACTGCACGAACTGTTGAAAAACAATTCTCTGAAGATTATTTTGGATCTCTCGAAAGTAGAATTGATTTCTTCGTATACCGTGGGTGTGTTTGTCGCTTTTGCGCGCGATCTTCGCGACCGGGATGGGGATTTAAAGTTTATCAATCTTCAGCACCGGGTGAAGCAAACATTCAAGGCGACTCGGATCGATCATATTTTGGATATTTTCGACGCAGAAGAGCAAGCAGTGGCTTCGTTCAACAAACGTTAATTTAAGACAGTCCGGCAATAAGTGTATATTTGGAGCGCAGGCGTCCCGCCTGCGCTCCAAGATGTTATCACAGAATGCTGAATTAAAATTTTTGCCAAATCATCATTTAAGATTGTTGGTATTAAACCCAATTCCCCATCCCCGGCCGGCTTAGCCAACGGTTTACTTCTTCGTAATATCGAAATTGCCTTTCCCGCTGTTTGAATTCGTTGGTGTGAACAATGCGCCTCCCGTTTTTTACCCTTGAAGGGACCACAATGTGTAAGAGTTCATGATACATGATAAATTCGACCACCATTCGCGGAACGGTCTTTCGGTCTAACCAACGGCTGATCACAACCAAGTTTAAATGGCCGTCGTGATATCCCAATAGGCGCTTGCTGCGGCGGGGGCTCCACGACAATTTCGGCTTTTCCAATTGGGATTGGAAGTATTCTTGATTGATTGTATCGAAGATTTCATCCAAGTCGTAGCACTTGCCCTTTGTGCCAAGCAACACTTTTCGGCTTCGCGCCGAGCGAATTTGCGCATGCTTTTCTTCGACCTCTGGCCGGCTGGTATAGTCGTCATAGATCTGGAGAAACACTGGGCGGGGGCGTCTTCCCATCGCCCGGGCGATCAATACATGAACCAGCGCTTCGAGCACATTCTCGGGGGCTTCTTCCAGCACATCACTGACTTTGATTCGCGTCACCCCGCGATCGATCTTCATCGTGCTCTTCAATCCAGTATACGCATAAAAGGATGCCTTGATCTGAGTCGTGTTGGTGGATTTGTATTGGGCGCATGCGGTTTCGGCAGCGGATTGCAAACGCTCGGCAGCGGGGATGGTTTCAGCCCAATCCCACAAATAGCCATCATACACCTTGGCTTCTATCTTCCCTCGTCGACCCTTAGCCAATTTCAATGCACCTTGAATGGATTCAATTTAACAACAGGTTATGATACTCTTTTTGAAAAACATTTCAAACAACAAAAACCCGGCAAATTGTATTTGAAGCACTTGCGAGGCAGACAAAGCTCCACTACTATCACGCGGTTTTTCAATGCGGAAAACCTTTGGAGTTCTTACCACGCAAAAAGGAGGTAGGAGTTATATGATGGACCTTGTTCCCAAAAAAATGTTCTTTACCAAAGGGATTGGTTTTCACAAAGATGAGTTGCGCTCCTACGAACTCGCATTACGGGATGCCGGTATTGAAATTTGCAACCTGGTCAGCGTTTCCAGCATTTTCCTTCCGCGGTGCAAAATCATTTCGA
>CAZEZQ010000006.1:5365-7669 GCA_964516245.1 uncultured bacterium
TGAAGGTGTCAAAGCCCTGCGGCCCGGCGCCATCACTTTTGCGGTGCAGGCGCGGTGCTCGACCAACGAACCCCGCCGCCAGCTGGCCGCTTCGATTGGTTTGGCGCTGCCGGCCGACAAAAGCCATTACGGCTATCTCAGCGAAGTGCATACATTCGGGCAAACAGCACAAGAAGCGGGCGATTATGCCGAAGATATGGCCGCCGCCATGCTGGCTACCACCCTCGGCGTTGAATTTGATGAAGACAAATCATGGGATGAAAAAGAAGAAGTATACAAACTCAGCGGCAAGATCATACAATCGCGCAACATCACCCAGGCTGCCCGCAACAAACCCGGTGGATATACCACGGTTGTCGCTGCCGCGATCTTGCTTCTTGAATAATCTGTGAAAGAATGCCCATCAATGGTTAATTCAATGAAGTTTTTAAACTTCCATTGCTTAATGTTATCTTTGTACTATACTTTTTGTATTCCAGTTTCTCATGAAAGTCATGAATTATGCCTGCTTATTTCGATCACAACGCCACCACACCCACTCACCCCGACGTATTTCAAACCATGTCTCCCTACCTGCAGGAGAAATTCGGCAACGCATCGTGTTTGTATGGCTTGGGGGTGGATGCGAGCTATGCTGTCGAAAAATCCCGCATGCAATTGGCCCAATTGCTTGGCTGCAGCGAAGACGAAATCGCCTTTACCAGTGGGGGGACCGAGTCTGACAACCTGGCGATCAAAGGCGTAATTTTCAAAACCGGCAAAAAGCATATTATCACCAGTAAGATCGAACATCCCGCGATTATTCGCACCTGCGAATTTGCTGAAACCTTTTTGGGATGCCAAGCCACCTATCTTCCCGTCAATGAAGAAGGACGGGTCGATCCGTCAGATGTAGAACGGGCCATTACTCCCGATACCGCTATTGTGAGCATCATGACCGCCAACAACGAAATCGGTTCCATCCAAAATATCAAAGCCATCGCTGAAATCACCAAACATCACGGTGTAACCTTTCATACAGACGGCGTTCAAGCGGTAGGACGGCTTCCGATCAAGATGGACGAATTGGGAGTGGATTTGCTCTCGCTTTCAGTCCATAAATTTTACGGGCCCAAAGGTGTGGGCGCCTTATACGTTCGCAAAGGCACTGAGCTGGTATGGCAATCGCAGGGCGGCAGCCATGAACGCGGCCTGCGGGCCGGGACAGAGAATGTACCGGGAATCGCTGGCTTGGGCAAAGCGGCCGTTATCGCCCGCAACGAATTGCAGCAACGCGCCGAACATGCTTCCCGCTTGCGCGATAGGCTTTGGGATAAGTTGATTGGTGCTCATCCTGAGATCATCCGCAACAGCCCGGCAGAAGATGTGTTGCCCGGCACGCTCAATTTCACTATCCCCAACATAAATGCCCGGGAATTCGTTCGCGCCATGGATGAAGAAGGCTTTTGTATCGCCACAGGTTCCGCCTGCTCGACCGGCAAAACCACGCCTTCTTATGTAATCAAAGCCCTGGGCCGGTCAGATGAAGAAGCGATCTCGTCTCTACGCATCTCACTCGGCAGCAGCAACACCGAAGAAGAAATCGGCCGCTTTGTTGCCACGATTCCTAAAGTCATTGAGCGCATAAGCGAAATTACACACGCATAGAATTATTTCTCAGAAAATCTTTCTTGATAAATCAATGCCATCCCTTTTAGCGTAAGCAGCGGTTCGAAATGATCGAAGATATCGCTTTCCACTAGCATGCTCCCCAATCCACCGGTTCCAACAACCACGGCTTGATCGCCTATCGCTGCTTGAAAACGCTTCACCATCCCTTCAATCAAACTTAGAGTGCCGAAGTAGATTCCCGACTCGATATGGCCCACCGTGTTTTTGGCGATCAACGTTTCGATTTTGCGCATCCGTACGGGTGGCAGCAACGCGGTTCGTTGAGTTAATGCTTCCAGAGAGATTTTCACTCCCGGCACAATGGCTCCGCCTTCATAAGCCCCTTCTTTGGATATCACTTCGAATGTCGTTGCCGTACCCAATGACACCACAATGGCTGGAGCACCAAATAAGTGTTTGGCGGCAAAACAATTAACCACACGGTCCACACCCACCGTTTCAGGCCGGTCAACATGCAAGGGCATCAGCTCAGTCTTAAACCCTTCCACCATATGCGGGGTGATCCCCAATTCGGTCTCAACACGGGTTACCATCAAATCGCCCAGTGCGGGGACCACGGATGAAATCAATACGGCTTCATACCCTTGATGTTTTTTCAATTCGCCCAACAAATGGCAAATCTTGTCGCCATAT
>CAZEZQ010000006.1:7679-21844 GCA_964516245.1 uncultured bacterium
TTCATGGGCAGAAGGCAGAAAATCGCTTTGCAGGAGATTGCCATTTTCAAACAAACCCACATCAGTATTCGAATTGCCGATATCGATAGCCACTATGCGAGACATAAAATTCACTTTCTTAAAAAACGATTCGGCAAAAAGTCTTTTTTGGAGCGCAGGCGTCCTCGCCTGCAACGACATAAAGTGCAGATTAGATACCCACGCAACTATATATTGTGGGGGCCGTTTTATGGATTAGACTTTTTGCCGGTTCGTCTTAAAATATCATATGAAGCCAAAATTGATTTTAGCCGATAAGGGGAATGTTTGTCATTATGCGGGGAAACGTTAGATGACTAGATTAACAATAAACAGCATACAATATTCTTCTATATTAACTATACACTTCCAGTACTCATCACAAATGCATTGATGGCAAGAGCATTGGTATTATCCTACTGCCGGGGAGCATCGGCTTCTAGCCGGTACGTTTTTCTCGCAACATCCCTTGAAAATATTTTTGTCCTTTAGGTCCCTTTGGTCTTTTCTGTCCTTTTATAACCCACAATTTCAAATGTCATGAACAACTAAGAAGATGCACCATCAATAGGATTAACTGAAACACCTTTGATTGTTCCCATTCGAGATGGCGGCCCATATCGAGAAATCACTTTTCAATACTTCAATTAAGGTTCTGATGCGTGGGCGCGCCGTTTGCCGTCATCCCGGTTGGCCACAGAACTGTCACCCACTCGTTCACGCACGTTTTCGGGTGGAACCCCTTCTATCCCACCAATGCGGGTGAGCGGCCAATAGCGGAAAAACGCCTTGCCCATGATGTTTTCAATAGGCACACCCCCCCAACGGCGGCTGTCATCACTGTTCCAACTGTTATCGCCGAATACATACACTTCATTCTCGGGCACGATAAACGTGTTTTTGTTATTCCGCATCATCGGTTTATACCGGTTTTCCAAAAAGAATTCCGGATCATCGATTATTTCACCATTCCGGCTTAGATGGCCGTCAGGCAAAATCTGCAATTCATCACCGGGCAAACCGACCACACGCTTGATAAAATAAGGTTTCTCAGGGTCGTAAATTTCGGAGATACCCTTGGTTTTGAAGACCACGATATCACCCACCTCTACCGGCCAAAATTCATAGACGAATTTGTTGACAAAAATGCGGTCACCGATTTGCAATGTATCCAACATGGACGACGATGGAATTTTGTAGGCTTCAAATACAAACGATTTTATGATTAGAGCCAAAATCAAAGCCGTGTATAAGGCT
Source organism: uncultured bacterium (assembly GCA_964516245.1). Classification (GTDB taxonomy): domain Bacteria; phylum Hinthialibacterota; class Hinthialibacteria; order Hinthialibacterales; family Hinthialibacteraceae; genus CAZEZQ01. The sequence continues at coordinate 8,955 of CAZEZQ010000006.1, forward strand.
TCGAAATTTTCATAAAAGCGGTAGTGCCTGCGAACGTGGCCCACCATTGCCCGGCCCCATGGGAAGAAATTTAATTTATTTGCTAGTAATCTGTAAAAACGTCTCATATCGCTAACCACATTATATATATTTTTTAATCTAGAAATGCTTCGTATACTTCATTGCTAATTATATATGCATTCGGTGTCAATCGCAGATAACCATCCATTTTTTCAAGCCAATTTTTTGTCATCAATCGTTCAATTTGGCTTCTCCAACGATCATATGGATTATAGCCGAATCGTTCTGAAAATTTGAGTAAATGCACACCTTTTGTCAACCGTAAGCCAAAAATCATTGCATCAGATGCAGCCAAATCAGTATCCAATTCCACACAATCTTCGATTAATTCGGGCATCCAATTACGATTTGACTCTAAAATCTCTTGAAAAAGGTCTTTCTCAGGTGTCCAAGAATATCGCCATCCTTGAAACATGCCATGCGCCGAAACACCGAACGCCAAATATTCATCCCGTTGCCAGTAAATTAAATTGTGGCGGCATTCCCGGTTCGGGCGGCACCAATTTGAAATTTCGTAATGCTCAAAACCATTTTGGAATAGATTTTCGCACAAAAAATCATACATCTCAACATACGTTTCATCCAGAACTGGAGTTATACGGTTTTTATTCAGCATTGTATGGAGCAATGTCCCTTCTTCATAGGTCAATCCATACGAGGATAGATGGTCTGGCTCGCATTCGAGCGCTGCTTGAACATTGTATTTCCACGAGTCTATGGTTTGGCCGGGCAAGGCATAAATCAAATCAAGTGAAAGGTTTTTGATCCCCGATTGGCGTGCCCTTTGCGCGGCGAGCCGGGTTGTCTCTGCATTATGAACCCGCCCGATTCGCTCCAGCTCTTCATTTTGAAACGATTGCGCTCCTAAGCTTACCCGATTCAATCCGAAAGGAATCAAATCTTCGAACAATTCTCGTGTGGCGCTTTCAGGATTCACTTCGATCGTAATTTCAGCATCATCTTTTATACGGTAATACCGGGTCAAATGTTCAAATAATTTTATCAAACGGTTCGCCCCCATCAAACTGGGAGTTCCCCCACCAAAAAATATCGTAGATACCATTTTATCTTCTGCGAGAGGGGCTGTATCGGCAATCTGTTTGAGTAAGGCCTCTATGTACCGGTCCATTTCGGCCTCATTACGTGGAGCGGCAGATACAAACGCGCAATAATTGCACTTGGTTCGGCAATAAGGCAGGTGGATGTAGATCCCCAATTGCTCTCCTGCCACACCACGTGGAAGAATGGTTTCTTTGGACCAAGTTGGAAACTTTTGGACCGTTTGCATAAGTTTTAGGGAAATATTTTCCTCTCTCAAATGTTCCAATGCGAATCTCACTATAAGTGTACTAACGGCAACCCGTTGAAACAAGCATAGTTATTACACTTTCTCATCTCCCAAAACAATTGGTACATCCATTGCGGAAATTGTTGGTGTTGACAATTCTGGAAAGCACTTCAGGCGGTGCGAAAATCTTTCGTAAACCGCTCTGCATCGCCCTTTTCGCCTGGAGTGCCACCTGGGGCGGTGTAGAGCGGTTTCGTTGTACCGGCATTTTCCGGCTTCTTGCTGCAGATGTATTTGCAGCAGGCGTATATTCTGAGCGTGTATCTCACGTTCGTGATAGGATACGCGTCGCGACGGGAATGTCGGGGAAAACACGGAGGTTTTCTCCGGCATCAAAAACTGCAATCTGGGTTGAAGGGTCTACGGCGCCCCTACTTTTTTACACACACGGGCTTGGCTATGTGTCGGCAAGCCTGTTTTGTGACCATTGTATCAATAAAAATGTTTCGTGTGGACCTAAGGCGCAATGATGAGAATCGAAGGCAGAGGTGTACTTATGAGAGAAAAGAGGGTTGAGACAGAACGGGACAAACGTTTGGAATCGTATATGCTCGCAAACAAAAATCCCTGGTTGTTGTGGCGTTTGCAGGCTTTCAGAGCGGGGCATACCCCGCCTCTGATCATTGGCCAATTGCCGCAAAACTACGCCCAAATGGCTTCCAATGGACAAGCGGAGCATTACGATATCGATCCATTGCTCAAACATGCAGACAAAATTCGTCATAAACAACACAATTACCTCAAACGAACGTTCATTATAGTAATTCTGAGCGTTCTGATATTCAGCGCGATCAGTATCACCCTGGCTGTCAAAGATGGCTCCAAGTTTCGCATTGGGATATTGGACGCAATTGTGCCCCGCATTGATTCCCGTATAGACATTCAGTCAGATTGATTCAACCATTCATGACATTCCGGTAAAAAGAGCAATAAAGTTTTGAGAGAATATCCATATTGTGATGCGGGTATCCTGCCGTGACACTAATATTGTGGTGCAGGCATCCTGCCTGCGAGAGCGCCGGTGAAAACCGGCAAGGAGCAGTGATCCACACTGGCCCCGAGTCATGCGTGTGTATCCGCGAGGAAAGGCGCGAAGCGTTGACAGGGGAAGGTGCGGGCCAGAGGCTATTGAGCCCCGAAAAGATGTTCGTGTATCCGTTTTCGCAGCCGGTGCTGCGTTCCTAAATTCAAATTGGATATTCCCGGCGCGTCCGTGATGACCGCCGGAACCGCAGCGCTTTCCCCAAAACAACAAATCTCCATCTGAATGCATGTAAGCATATAATATCCATGTAAAACTTTGACAATCTTTTACATTCCATCTGTATTAAGAGAACAGGTTTAACCCAATTTCAGAGAAGGAGTTATTCAAAAATGGGTATGCATGTATCTCTGACCGACGAGCTGGAAAAACTGGTCCAGAACGAAGTGAAAACCGGGATGTTTCAGAACGCCAGTGAAGTCGTACGAGCCGCCTTGCGCGATTATTTTCGCCGGCCGAAAGAGGTGGAAGTGATGGCATTGGCAAGCGAACTGATCCGAGAGGCCCGCAAGGAAGGAAAGTATCAACAATCCCATGATGAATCCGTTATGAATGAGATGATGACTGAAGTATTCGGAAAATAACAAGCATGAAACGATGGCACAATATCGAATTCGGTTATCCGATGAACTTAGAGCGGAATGGTACAAGGAAGCGCGTTATTCCAAACAAAATTGGGGCAAGCCGCATGCGAAGCACTATTTCGCACAGCTCCGCGCACATTACCGGCAACTCCCGGATGAAACGCCCTGGTCGCATGTAACCCCCAACAATGGAATAGGCGAAGGCCAAGGTTATATCAAGTTTCAAGGCCATTACATCCTTTTCGAAATCAGGGAGCAGGATAAAGAAGTTCTGCTTCTGGACTTATATGGCCGGGACCGCTTTTTTGAATTGCAAAACATGGTGGAAGCCAGACGTGAAACATTGGAAAGACACAAAGTAGAACAAGACAAAAAGGAAAATACGGATTCCAATTCTTAATTGTCATTCGCCGGCCGCAGGAAGAGCCTGAACTCTGCGTGGCCTAAGACCCTGGGCACGTACCGAAGTTTCTTACGCGGGAACATGGATCTCTCCCATTCCTGCCAAGGTTTGGCCGCCTCATTTGTTTCAATACCCTCCAATTTCAATTCCAAAGCATTCTACCTTATAATAAAGTTGTTACTATGATCGATAAACAAATCCAAAATTATCGGTGAGAATGTGGTGTGTCCACATTTCTTATGAAGGCTTTTAACAAATTATGACACTACTTATCGTCTATCTTTTAATCGCGCTGGTGTTTTCGTTTTTCTGCTCGATTGCCGAAGCGGTGCTTTTGTCTGTACGGCCGGCTTTTATTACATCGCTTGAAAACCAGCAAGTACGGGGCGCTGGAATGTTGCGTGCCCTCAAAGACCATTTAGACCGGCCCTTGGCCGCCATTCTCAGTTTGAATACCATCGCCCACACCGTAGGGGCGGCGGGTGTCGGAGCGCAAGCGGCCATCGTGTTCGGCAATGAATATTTGGGGCTGACCTCTGCCATTCTCACCCTCTTGATTCTGGTGCTTTCCGAAATCATTCCAAAAACCTTGGGGGCGACCTATTGGCACAAAATGGCCATAGGACTTGCTCCCGTTATTTACGGCCTGACTCAAGCACTTCTTCCTTTCGTATGGCTCTCCGAAAAACTCACCAATGTTATGTCTCCCCCCGGTTCAACCACTTCGATCTTTAGCAGAGATGAGTTAAAAGCGATGGTGGAAATCGGCGCCCAAGAAGGCCAGCTCAACAAACGCGAAAGCAAAATCGTCTACAACTTGATGCGCCTTCACGACCTTTCCGTCCGCGATGTGATGACGCCCCGTTCGGTGATCTTTCTGGTTTCGGCAGAGTTGACCGTTGAAGAATTTTTCCAAGAGCACTCCAACAAACCCTTCTCACGCATTGCAATCTATAGAGAAAATCAAGATGACATCATCGGTTATGTGCTCAAAGACGATTTACTGCTCGCCCAAGCCAAAGATCAGTTCCACCGCAACTTGGAGGAATTCAAACGGCCGTTCTTTGCCGTGCCCGATTTTCTTTCGGTGTCAGAAGTGTTCAACCGTATCGTTCACGACCGCGCGCATATGGTATTTGTAGTGAATGAATATGGGACCGTTCAAGGATTGGTAACCTTGGAAGATATTTTCGAAACCCTCACCGGTTTGGAAATCATCGACGAAATCGATACCGTCGAAAACATGCGCAGCCTGGCCCGCAAAAAGTGGAAAGAACGCATCTCAGCCCACGGCATCGATCCGAAAATTTTCGAAGAAGAGTAAGGGTAAAACAGTGTCTTCACATCGTCGGCATTGCCGCTTGCTCGAGTTCCTCTTCATCTTCAACTTGGCCAGCAGCAAGAAGCCCCACTTTAATCATGTCATCAACAATCATATACAAGGCTGGCACCAAAATCAGCGCAATTACAGTAACAAATAATATCCCGTAGCCCAGTGAAATGGCCATTGGTATTAAAAAACGCGCCTGCACCGAGGTTTCGAAGATCATTGGCGCCAATCCAAAAAACGTGGTCAAAGAGGTTAATAAAATGGGCCGGAAACGGCGCTTGCCCGCTCCCACAATCGCTTCAAAGGGGTCTTTGGTGTTTAAGCGGTAGCGGTTGGCCGCATCGATCAACACCAGTGAGTCGTTCACCACCACCCCCGTCAATGCCACGATGCCGAACATGCTGATGATGCTAAAATCGTATCCCATCAACAAATGCCCCCCCACTGCGCCCACCATCCCAAAGGGGATTGCCGCCATCACAATCACCGGTTGGATGTAGCTTTTGAAGGGGATGGCCAATAATGCATAAATCACGATCAACGCAAATACATACCCAAAACCCAGGCTTTGAAGAGACTCCTGCTGATCTCTCTGCTCGCCTTCGAGCGAATAGGTCAAGCGGGGATATTGATCTAAAATCGCAGGCAATACGTTTTCTTCCATATCCTGCACGATTTGGTTGGGATTGCCCGCTCCCGGTGGTACATCTGCCGTCACATTGACCACCCGCTGTCCATCACGGCGTTCAATTTTGGTATACGAGCGTCCAATAGTAATTTCAGCCGCCTCTCGCAGGGGGATCTCACCCCCGCCAGGAGTACGGATCAGCAAATTTCCAATGTCGTATAGAGAAATTCTCTCTTCTTCGGGCAGTCGAACCATCACCCATATTTCATCACGCCCACGCTGCTGGCGAATGGCCCGTTCGCCATAAAAGGCGCTGCGAATTTGCCGCGCCATTACAGATGTGGTAATGCCCAAACTGCGGGCTGCGGGTTTCAATTTCAAATCGAATTGCAACTTTCCCCGCTCAAACCCGTCATTAATGTCCCGTGTGCTGGCATAAGCATGCATGGCATCCGCCAATTGGGCGGCAGCCTCTTGCAGCACGCCGATATTGGGGTGGCTCAATTCAAAATCAATCGCCGCCCCGCTGGATGGGCCGACATTGTAATTGAACGTCAACGATTCCAAACTGGGCAATTCACCCACCAGGTCACCCCATTCTTTGGCGAATTGCGCCGCCGAAATCGGCCGCTCATCACTGGGAACCATAAACACTTGCACATTGGCCAAGTGGCTTCCTCCTGCACCGCCACGGTTTCCGCTTGGTCCACCCATCCCCTGGCCTGTGCTCCCTACTTGAGCGAACAACCCCCGTGTGATTTTATCGCCGCCATATTTGTCCAATACCTGCTTGGCGCATTGGAGTAGATATTCTTGAATCTCTTTGGTTTCATCTACCGGGGCGCCGAAAGGCAAGACTGCATCACAGATCACCACATCGGTATCGATTTTGGGGCGAAATGTGAATTCTATATGTCCGCCTATTATGTACCCCAATGTCATAATGAGAACAGCGATGCCGGCCGCTATTGTTAGATATCGAAATCTCAGCGCCGTACGAACCAGTGGAGTGTAAACCGATTGGATAAACCAATCCAAAAAATGAGTGAACTTCTGTTGTTGCCTGATCAAAAATCCAAAGACCCCACGAAAGGTTTTCTTTTTTTGATGTCCCAAGTGGGCGGGCAAAACGAACAAAGATTCAATCCATGAAATTACGAAAACAGAAATTACCACAATGGGAATTTGCCAGAAGAATTTGCCCATCACGCCTTCAACAAAAAACATGGGCATAAATGCAACAATATTGGTGAGAATCGAAAACGACACCGGAACAGCAATTTCGCGTGTCCCCTCAATAGCGGCTTGAAGATTTGACATCCCCTTTTGGCGGTACTCGAATACATTTTCACCCACCACCACAGCATCATCTACTATAATTCCAAGCGTCACGATGAAGGCAAATAACGAGATCATATTAATAGAAGCCCCAGCCATCGGCATGAAGAGAAACGAGCCCAATACCGAAATGAGAATCCCCATGGTGACCCAAAATGCCAGGCGGATGTCCAAAAACAATCCCAATATAAAGAGAACCAGAGTCAGGCCTAAAAACGCATTGCGCATAAGCAGATCGATGCGGTCAGCGTAAATTTCTGAACGGTCTTCCCAAACACTCACTCCCACAGTTTCAGGCAATCGCTTACGCAGCTCATCCACTTTCTCCCGCACCTGGGCGGTGATTTCCAACGGTTTTTGATCGCCCATGCGGAAGACGGAAATTCGGACGGCATTTTGACCGTAAAAATAAGTTTGCTGATCGGTTTCGCGAAATCCATCCCGAATCATCGCAAGGTCACCCAACTTTATGGTGCTGCCATCAGGACGGCTGACAATCGGTATATCACGAAATTCGCTGCCGTAATCACGGCGTTCTTGCGTGCGCAGCAGTATCTCTCCACCCTCCGTTTTTACGCCCCCGGCAGGCAGTTCGAGTGCGGTGTTCGAGATCAACTGGGCGATCTGGGGCAACGTTAAATTCAGTTCACGCAACTTTTTCTGGGGCACTTCTATATGAATTTCGCGGGGCCGTACGCCAACCAAATCCACCGAAGTGATGCCCTCAAGATGAAGCAATTCATCACGAATCTGTTCGGCCAAATCACGCAATATTGAATCCGGCATCTCGCCGTACAACATGAGCGAAACCACTTGCCGGCGGTTCGAAACCAGGCTCACTGTAGGCCGCTCGGCATCTTGGGGAAAAGAACGGATTTGGTCTACCGCATTCTTGACATCTTGCAAAGCCTTGTTGCCATTGGCATCTGACAAGAGTTCGATCATCACCGTGCCCGCCCCTTCATTGGCGGTTGAACGAACTTCTTTCACGCCTTCCAGCCCGCGCACTTCTTCTTCAATGGCCAAAAGAATCCCTTGTTCCACTTCGGCCGGGCTGGCTCCAGGATAGGGGACAGCCACTGAAATGATGTCCAGTTCAAATTCGGGAAACACTTCCTGCTTAACATTGATAGCCATTAAGATGCCGCCAATGATAAATATCAACATCACCAGGTTGGCCGCTACCGAGTTCCGCGCCATAAAGGCGAGTGCGCCTTTTTGCTGGGTGGATTCAGACATCAGTCTACCTCCTGCGCCATGTTCGGCCGGTCCTGCTGCGCAGCGGTAGAAGATTGCACCACCCGCAAGTCTTCTTCTTTCGTAGGCTTTAACTTCATTCCGGGGATGACACTGGGCAAGCGGCTCATAACAATTTTGTCGCCTGTTTCCAAACCGCCGCTCACCAAGGCGTCGTTTTCACGACGCCATAAAATTTTTACATTCTGGATCTCCAATTGGTTTTCTTCATTCATCAGCCAAATTTGATCCCCTTCCTGTATCGCTTCCCAGGGGACAGAATACACATCCTCCACCGTCTTTCCTTCGATATACACATCCACATATGAATTGAGCAATAAGGGCACTTCTGCTTCAGCAGAATTCGGTTTCAAAACATCATTGCTCCTTGATTTCATTTGTATCGCATCCATCAACGCCTGGTCCGATTGGCTGCCGCCTTTTAATTGAAATGGATCGTCAATCTGAATCAGCACTCGCGCCATTCGCCCCGCTTGTTCCACATCGCCTAACAGACGGGTGATATACCCTTCTTTTTGAATCCCGTTTTGTCCATCATCTAATAGCACCACGGCGCGAGACCCTTTATTTCCTTCATGTTTCGGCCATTGAATCCATGGCAAATCGGCCACACGGATGGAAGTCTGTACCCAAAAATGATCGGTTCCACTAAGTGTGGCGAGAGGGGTTTGTGGATTTACAATTTCGCCAATATCCACATTTTCCTGCACCACAAAAGCGTTGAAGGGAGCACGGATCACGGTGCGCTCCAAATCCAACTTGGCATCTTCCAGCGCGGCTTTTTTGGCTTCTACATTCGCCTTGGCAAATTTCAAATGCGGCTCGCGCAGGGCCAACGATTTTCCCGCATCTGAAGTTTTAATATCCTTATCGAGCAAATTCCATTCGCGTTCGGCGACGGTTTTGCGCCCCTGTTCCTGTTTGAGTTCAAACAATGCGCGTTCATATTCGGCTTTGCGCTGCTCCAAGGCGTATTCATAATCTCTCGGGTCAATCTTGGCGATGACCTCTCCCTTTTCAAAAAAACCACCTGGAACCAAATTCGGGTTTTGCTGGATAATCTCACCGCTGATTTGGGGTTTCAGCTCGATACTTTTTTCCGGCCTTACAGTGCCGTGGCTATGAACGATAATCGTTTCACTCGAAGGTTTCGCCGTGATCACATTCACCAACGTCGCTTCTTCACCCGTAGCGACTTTTTTGGGTGTGGGTTTGGTTATGATGAAGTAATAGGCTGATCCCGCTCCAGCGGCAACCACTAAAATGGGAACCACGATTCGAACCAAACCGGCAAAAAATCGTAACATTATACATCTCCTTTGGCGTGCATGCGCGAAGGTGCTTTTTCTTCAAACCATGTTTGTGTCCATTCCCCGCCCAGGGCTACATACAAATCAACACGGCGTTCCAGCAATATCCGCCGGGCGGTGATCAATTCACGCTCCAAGCGCTGCAAAGACTGCAGCGCTGTTAATACCGGCAAATAGTCGCTCAAGCCATTCACAAAACGGGACCGGGATTCACGCACTGTGATTGCTGACATTTCAATTTCATATTCCAAACGTTGAATCAACTCCCGCTGTTTTTTTTCTCGAATCAATGCGTTTTCCACATCTTCAATCGCCAGCAACACATCTTGTTCGTATTCTTCCAAACGTTGATCGAGCAAAGCCCGCCTCCGTTCCACTTCGGCCTCGCGACGCTCTCCATCGACAATCGGCTGAAAGACATTCCCGGCCACATTCCAAAACCAGTTGCTGAATACGTCGTCGAGTTGGTCTCCTTCCAACCCGGTTGATGCATTCAGCGATAAGGTGGGGTATTGATTCGCGATGGCTTCACCCACCCGGTAATCCGCCGCTCGAACCGCCGCGAGGGCAGAGCGAATATCCGGACGAGAATCAATCAACTCAAGGGGGATGCCGGTTTTTGGTAGTGTATCCAATGGGGGAAAGTCTACATCTTGTTCCCAAATTTCTGTCTGCGGCGCTTGGCCGATCAATACATTAAGGCGGTTTTGGCCTGCCTGCAAAAATTGTTCGGCATTTGGAAACTGCCTTTGCGTATTGGCCAGTTGCGTACGCTGCTGAAAGACATCAACCGCTGTGGCCAGCCCTTGCCCGAAACGCAATTCGTTCAATTCTAAAAAAGTTCGGTTGGTTTCAACTTGTTCCCGCAGAAGTTCCAGTTGCTCTTTCTGTTCGATTATATCGAACCAAACTTTCGCCACTTGTGACGAGAGTGTAAGCGCCGTGGATTGAATCGCTTCGGCGCTGCTTTCAGCATCAAACTGCGCCGCTTTTTGGCGGGAGGCGATTTTTTTCCATAAATCGACTTCGTAAGACGAACTTAATCCCAAACGAATTTGATCCACATCCACAGTTCGCGCTGGGGTTTCTGTATGAGAATGGCTAAGGCTTGGCGTGAATGACAACGTAGGCACCAAATCGGCTCCCGCTTGTTTGGCCAATGCAACTGATTGGCGCAGCCGCGCCCAGGCGGCTTCCAAATCCAAATTTTGATCCAGCGATTGTACCATCAGTTGATTGAGTGTTTCATCGTCAAATGTTTCCCACCATTTATTGGGCGCTTCAACATCCCCCATATCACTAAACTGTTTGGGCAATTTACGATCCATGGTTATCTCATCGCGAACCTCATGCACTGCGCAAGACGCGATAAGGAGTGTTACGGCGAGGATACCCAAAATAAATGTTGGTTGTGCTTTTCCCTGTGGTTTCATGAGTTATCCAACTTTTTTCTCCTGTGGCAGGTCTTCGATTTCTTCGTCCAATAATGCGGGCAGCCCTTGCTGAACCTTTTCCAATAAACCCACAAAGGTTTTTCGTTCTTGCACCGTGATTCCTTCCATCAATTTCGCAATCCGCCGGAAGTGGTCTGGAAGCATTTGTTCCATAAATGTCATCCCTTTTTCGGTCAATTTCACAATAACCCCCCGGCGGTCTGTATTGCTTTGTTCTCGCTCGAGAAACCCATCCCTCTGCAATCCATCCAACAACCCCGTCATCGTCGCCCGCGTCACCCCCGCTTTTTCCGCCAATTCAGAGGGGCTTAATGACGTTTCTTGAAAACGTTTCAGTAGCATTAACACCAGAAAACGGCCTTTGGAAATATTGTGCCGTCCAAAATGCACATCGATGGCTTCCCATACATCGCCCATGGTTTTCAACATCCAAAGCCACGATTCCATCGCCGTGGGGTCCAATTCCGGATATCGTTCGGCATGAGATTGGATGGTTTCAAATTTCGGGATATCTTTTAAGCGAAAACGTTCCATTCTAGTAAGGCTCCATATAGTTTGTTTCCTAATTATATGCCGCCTTACTAAATTCGCAAGCAATTCATTCAAATTTTCAGCTCATATAGCCCGTTCTCTATTATTTACGATGGAATATAATGTTTTATTGTTAGATATTTAAAATTTTTAGAGAACTATGAAACGATTTACAAAAATTTCACTTAACTCATTCTTGTTTTTTTCAGGCGCAATTGCATTGATCAGCATATTTTGCGTTGTGGAAACAGCATTTTCAGAAATCCCCGCTTCGAAAACCATCTCGGTAATTCCACTCGAACCGGTCAAAAAAAATATTCCTGCTGATAAAGAACCTCCCTGGTTTTTCTACATTTATGAATCCCCCGAGGTATCGGTTGCCGGCTCGGATACTGTTTTGTATACGCAATCGTTAAAATTAAAAAATTGGGAACTACTGTGGTTTATTGTGGATTCAAACGGCGAAAGTTTTTTTCTGGGCCAGGATTTCAATTTTTCGCTCAACAATATGGAGCAATTCAAACTGCGCTGTTATGTACGCTATAACGGCGCATTCTACGAAGAACGGCAGGTTACTTGGAAAAGCAACAAAGAGATTTCATACACCATGCAGTTTTGCCAACTTTCAGAAGAGCAGCTTGACGCTTGCCGTCCAGAAGTTCTATTGTTGCCTGCAAAAGGAGTTGAGATTCCCAGCTTAAAGCACCAACAATCCTTGTTCTCTAGACTGATGGGAAGCGAACCGCCAAATCGAAATTCATCCAGCTCCAATCAACCTCTCAACGTAGTCATGCTGATGGTCGATACGCTTCGCCGCGACCACACCCCACCCGGCGGCCATGAAACCGTAATCGCGCCACATATCGATATGTTGGCGAAATTGGGGGTTTATTTTCAAAATTCATACGGGGCTTCTTCTTCCACGCGGCCAAGTGTTGGTTCCATTTTCAGCGGTTTGCACCCCAAAGCCCACGGTGCCGAACGCCACGCAACCGATGGAGCCCGTTTGTATGGCGGTGTGCCTACATTAGCGCAATATTTTCAACAAGAGGGCTATCAAACGGTCGCGGTATCAAGCAATGCCCAAATTACCGATAAATTTGGTTTTGACCGTGGATTTGACGCATTCGAATGTCCGGTTTGGGAAAGCCAAGTTACACCCAAAGGCCTCAACTGGCTGCATAAGATGGATGAACCATTCTTTTTGTATCTCCACTATCTCGCCCCCCATCACCCCTACGAGCCCCCAAGCGAATTGGCTTCGATTTACCAAGGCCAGCATGAACACCCCGAACAAGACCACTATTGCGGCGAAATCACGCTTGACGACCGGCGAATAGGACAAATTCTAAAAGAATTGGCTTATCAGGGCCTATTCGACCGAACCTTGGTTTGGCTGGTATCTGACCATGGTGAGGAGTTTTGGGAACATGGGTGGAACGGACATGGCGCGAAATTGTATGAAGAAACCGTGCAAACGGTTTCTGTTGCGTCTCTCCCCCGGTTGTTCCCGTTGGGGGTCAAACGAACCGAAAACGTGACTCACATGGATATGCTGCCTACAATGATTGAGCTATTCGGCTGGCAGCCCCCACAATTCCAGCA